>CAJXAZ010000020.1 GCA_913050015.1 uncultured Gammaproteobacteria bacterium | reverse complement strand
CCATAGCCCTCATGATATGCAAGATATAAAGATCGTGCATCAGCTTTTTGAAATCCTTGGTAATATCCCTTACTGGCATACCAGCCAATAAAATCTGCAGAATCTTTAAAGTCAGTTCTATTAGCACCTCCGTTACCTGTTTCTTCCTTATAGTCATCCCATGTCATAGTTAAGGCTTGAGAGTAACCAACCGCACTAGAAGGCCTGAACCATGGAATAAAACCAAGAAGCTTCTCTCTTTCTGGCTTAGCATCTGATTTAAAGCTAGATTCTTGATAAACAAATGACATCAAGACGTATGGGGGAATTTTCCATCTTTTCTCAGCTCTCATAACAGCTTTATACCAACTTCTTTTTTCTTTAAAAATTAAGCATATATTGTCAGGATTCTCAGGCGGTTTTGTAGCACATGCCTGAATAATAAGAACTGCTATTAATATACTAAATGTATTTTTTAGGGTCATTTATTAACTCTGAATAATTTTCTTCACTAAGGACTTTTATACCTAATTCAGATGCTTTGTTCAACTTAGAACCTGCATTTTCACCAGCTATAATAAAATTTGTATTCTTTGAAACACTAGATGTGACTTTAGCTCCCATAGAAATTAAACTCTCTTTTATTTCATCTCTAGAAAATCTTGATAGCTTTCCAGTTAATACAATTTGCATATTTAAGAGAGGCATTTCATCAATATTTTTTTTAATAATTTTTTTAATTGCTAAATGAGGAATTAGATTAACTAAAAGTTTTTTTACATATTCATGTTCAAAGAAATTAACTATATTTGAAGCAACTTTTGGTCCAATATCATCTAATTCAATCAGATCTTTAAAAGAAGCATTCTGAATATTTATAAAATCTAGAAAAGCAGATGCTAGATTCCTAGAGGTCGCCTCTCCAACCTCGGGTATCCCTAAAGAGTATACAAGTCTTGATAATTCAATATTTCTTGAATTATCTATAGAGGCTAAAAGATTTGATATTGATTTTTCTCCAAAGCCTTCAAGTTTTTCTAGATCAACCCTATAATTCTTTAGAGAAAAAATATCAGAGGGATCAGAAAGATAACTCTTTTTGATGAAAGTGTTTAATATCTCTTGTCCAAGACCGTCAATGTCAAAAGCCTTTTTTGATACAAAGTGTATTAGATTGCCCTTAACTATTTCTGGGCATGAAAAGACCGATGAACATTTAATAAAAGCAGCTCTATTAGTAATTTCTTTTAATTGATATTCAGATCTATTTGAAGATTTAATAAAATACTCTGCCTCGATCTTACTCCCAAATGATTTAACTCTAACATTCTTAAAAGAGCTAACAACCTCCCAGTCAGATTGATTCTCTTGTTTTATTTTAGAATTACATGCCGGACAATGCTTCGGTATATGTATTGAAGATGATTCAGCAGGTCTTTTAGACTCAATAATTTTTATTATCTGAGGAATGACATCCCCTGCTCTTCTTATAACTACTGTATCTCCTATTCTAGGGTCTAATCTTTGTAATTCATCAATATTATGGAGAGTACAATTACTTACAACTACTCCTCCAACCTTGACAGGCTTTAGCCTTGCTACAGGTGTTAAGATTCCAGTTCTTCCAACCTGAAAATTAATCTCTTCTATCAAAGTTGTTGCCTCTTCAGCTGGAAACTTATGTGCAATTGCCCATCTAGGGGATCTTGATATCTCACCAAGCTTTTCTTGATAAGCAAATTGATTAATTTTATAAACTACTCCGTCAATATCGAAAGGTATTGAGTCTCTGTTAGCTAATATATTTTCATAGTAATCCATGCAGCCTTCTATTCCATTAACTTTCTTATTAAGCTTATTTACAGGCAATCCAAGATTAGCTAAATTTAAAAATAGTGATTCCAAGGATATAAACTCAGCTCCTCTGACTTCACCTAGACCGTGAGCCATAAATGATAAGGGTCTTTTGCTTGTTATCTTTGGGTCTAACTGCCTTAAACTTCCCGAGGCCGCATTTCTGGGATTAGCAAAGACCTTGTCATCACTATGTACAGCATTTTTATTAAGCCTCTCAAAGTCATCTTTGGAGATATAAATTTCTCCTCTAATTTCAAGATAAGGTGGTATTGGAAAAGATGATGATTGAAGTAGTTTTTGAGGTATTGATTTAATAGTTTTAACGTTTGATGTTATGTCCTCTCCTGTTGTGCCATCTCCTCTTGTCGCCCCTCGCATAAGAACACCATCCTCAAAGATAAGACTTATCGCAGCACCATCCATCTTTGGCTCACAGTAAAAATCATAATCACTTACATCCATCATTCTTTTTTCAATTCTTTTGAAAAAATCTTCAAGTTCATTCTTTGAGAAAACATTAGAAAGCGACAGCATTTGTTTCTTATGTTCATAGGTTTTAAAACTTGAAACTGGTGTTATGCCAACTCTTTGTGTGGGAGAGTCGCTGGTTACCAGCTCGGAGAATTTCTGCTCGAAAGTCGCAAGCTCTCTAAATAAAATATCGTATTCTATATCACTAATTTCAGGATCATCTAGAACATAATACCTATAATCATGTCTTCTGATTACCTCTTTGAGATTGTCATATTTTAAATGAGAATCCATCGAACTAACTAAACGTACTTAGCTGCTTTAATCGAGCAATTTCTTGAGCTTTTGATTCCATATGAGAGATCATTTGTTTGGTTATGGGCATTCTTTCTCCATCACAAATATTAGCATGGAATTTTTCAGAGAAAGTGAAAGCGAAATTAACCATTTCTTTTACTGTCTCAAGAGGTCTATCTACTCCATTAAGATCTGCAGCAATAATAACTGCAAATGTCTTGGTATCCTCGTCAAAAGTTCCAGGATTTAAGGCGTTAGCTATCCTAAAAATATCTTTCTTATTATCGCCCTTGTAAGAAAAGAAGCCATGAACAAGCCTGGCATTTGAATTAGCCATAAATCCAAAAATTTGTTCAATATCAAAATTTGATTTATCAACAGAAATTAAATTCAAAATAACTAATTCTTGCTCGACATCATCTTGCTTACTAGCTTCATCAAAATTGAAGGACTGTTGAGATTTAATCTTGACTACATCGTTATCATCTATATCAAAGTTATCAGTTATAGGTTCTATCTTTACTTTTAGTTCACCTGCATTAGATATTTTTCTAATAAATAGAAAGGAGACTATTAGAAAGAATAATATTGAGAGGCCAATTAGGTATATATCTATGTTACTTTGCATTTATGTCTCTGCAAATTCCAATGCTTGCTTTACATCGACAGATACTAATCGCGAAACACCAGCTTCTTGCATAGTAACTCCCATTAAATGATCGCTTTTCTCCATTGAGACCTTGTTATGCGTTATAAAAATAAATTGAACAGTTTTAGACATTTCTTCAACCATATTGATAAACCTCATAGTGTTTAAATCATCTAAAGGTGCATCTACCTCATCCAACATACAGAAAGGCGCTGGATTAAGTTCAAAAATTGAAAATACTAAAGCAAGTGCTGTGAGTGCTTTTTCACCACCAGATAATTGGGATATAGATGAGTTCTTTTTGCCGGGAGGCCTAGCCATAAGAACAACACCAGCATTAAGTGCATCATCATCAGTCAGTGTTAGTTCAGCAAAGCCACCACCAAATAATTTAGGGAAGACTTCTTTAATTCTTGCATTAACAGCATCAAAACTGTCTTTAAACCTCGATTTTGTTTCATTATCGATAGTTTTTATAGCCCCTGAGAGCTTATCTAATGCCTCAGTTAGATCGTCATACTGAATATCAAGCTCTTCTTTACGCTTTGACTCCTGAGCTATCTCCTCTGGAGCTGCAAGGTTTATGGCTCCCAATCTAATAATGCTAGCTTGAATATCTGAAAGTCTGTCCTGTAAGTCCTTAATATTCATTCCGTCGTAGTCTGAATAATTAATATCCTGAACCTCTAAACCAGACTCTTTAATTTTTACATTAGCATTTTCTAAATTTATCTCATAGGTCTTTAACTCTAGTCGAGTATCTGTAACCTTTTCTGAAATAGTTTTTAGGTCTAACTCAGCAATAGATTTTTTATTTTCTAAATCTCTCATACTCTCATTGAACTTAGATTGTTTTTGACGGATCTCAGTGAGGATTGCTTCAGCTGATGAGCTTTTTTGGAGCAAGTCTGCCATGGTTATTTCAATATCTTTTTTTCTAGTTTCTGTGTCTGAAATAAGTTTGATAAGATCATTTTGCCTTGTGAGGTATTCCTCTGGAGCCGCTAAGTTAACAGAGCCTAGAGCGCTTATATTTCTCTGAACTTCACTTAAGGAAGTTTCAAGATTTCCTAAATTTAAGTTTTTATATTCATCTGGATTTATATCAGAAATGTTTATATCTGCCTTGCTCAAAACATCAGATGCATTTTGCAAGTTAACCTCATAAGTTCTTAAATCTAGTTTAAAGTTATTAACATCTCTCTCTAAATCCCTCAGCTCATTTGAAGCAATGGAGCTTTTACTCTCAAGATCTCTTACCTGATCATCAATTTCTAATTTTAATTCTTTAATTGAATTTAACTCGCCCTCTGAATCACCCTTCTTTTTATTAAGTTCAGATAATTCACTTTCAGCCACTACTCTTTTATCCATAGTTACTTTAATAAGTTCTGATAAATCATCCTGTCTGGTCAAGTATTCGTCAGTTAAGCTTTTTGATTGCGCTGATGCAAGCTGAAAGATATTTTTTAGTGAATCTTTTAATTCAGATGCCTTTGATGAAATACTGCTATCTTTTAAATTTAGATTTTTTACTGCATCAATAATAGTGTCTAAAAGATGTAGTGCTTTTTCTTTTGGGCTTAAATGCTCAAGATTAGCTTCTCTTTCTGCTGCCTTTTTATAACTTTCCTTTGCCTTTTCTAGATCAACCTTTCCCTGTACCTCAATCCTACTTAGGTTAGCTATACTTTCTTCTAGCCTTGCTGTGTTTGCTCCTATTGAAAAGCTATCTTTTTGAGCAGAATCTGATTTAGAAGAGATTGATAGCTGTCGCTCCTTAACCTCATTTCTTTTCTCTTGATGTGAATTAACTTCTGACTGTTTTGTAGTTATTTGAATTTCAAGAGGTCTAACTTTGGTTTCAAGAGTATTCTTTTTATCCATAGCCTCTAGAGCTTTTATAATAGATATATTTAACTTTAATTCTTTTTCTTTTGGGCTCAAGTCCTTAAAAGCAGATTCCTTGTCTAATGCTTTTTTATAACTCTCCTTAGCCCTATCTAAACCAAGCTTACTTTCAGACTCTGTCCTTGATAAATTTTGAAGGTTTGTCTCAAATCTAGCAACCTCTGCTCCGATTGAATAGAAATTCTTTTGTGCGCTTTCATAAGCATCAACAACTGATTCATTTTGAGTCCTAAATTCATCAATTTGTGATTGTTTAGTCTGAGCCTCTGCTTCTTTGATTTTAAAATCCCTATTCAAGGCATCAAGATTTTTTTGTAAGCTATCTCTATTATTTTTAGCTTCTAATGAGAACAATACAGCAGTATTTAGTTGATTTTTGGATTCTTCATCCTTTAAAGCATTGTATTTATCAGCCGCGTTAGCTTGATTTTCAAGTCTTCTAATTAGCCTAGCAATCTCATCTCTAATATCTTTAACCCTAGATAGGTTCTCTCTTGTTTTTTTAATCCTACTTTCAGTTTCTCTTCTTCTCTCTCTATACTTAGAAACGCCTGCGGCTTCCTCTATGTGCGTTCGTAGCTCTTCTGGCTTAGCACTAACGAGCTTACTGACCATGCCTTGCTCTATAATTGCGTAAGAGCTTGGTCCTAGGCCAGTCCCAAGAAATATGTCCTGAACATCTTTTAGTCTACATTTGGTGTTGTTGATAAAGTAATCTGACTGAGCATCTCTAGTCATAACCCTTTTAATTGATATCTCATTAAAAGAAGCATATTCACCACCAATCTTTCCACTTGAATTATCAAACAAAAGCTCAATACTGCATTGACCAGAGGCTTTTCTATTTTGAGATCCATTAAAGATAACATCAACCATAGATTCGCCTCTAAGGTTTTTTGCCGATCTCTCTCCAAGCACCCATCTGACAGCATCAATTACATTTGATTTACCACAACCATTAGGCCCAACAACACCAACCAAGTTAGTTGGAAAAGAGATTTTCGTGGAATCTACGAAACTTTTAAAACCTGCTAGTTTTATGTGTTTAAGTTGCATTTTGAAGTGTTATTTTTACTTATATATTAAACTATTGTGCATTTTTTAACCATTCATTTACTTTAATTTTATAGGTATTTGATGGCATATTGCTATCAAATAAAATAGAAGTATTTAAAGAATAATTATTAGTTATATTTTTACATTTAAGGATGATACTCATATCAATTGTTTCTTGATTTAAATAGGCCGAGGTAATGTCGAAACCAGGAATTGAGGAGTCTTTATTGGTTATTACAAGAGGTTCATATGATGAGAAGCTAACTTTTGCTATTGGTATGTTTGGTCCATTCATAATAAAAAGCTGGGCTACTCCGTCGGTCAATATGCAATTCAAAGGTCTTTCAAACTCTATAATTAAATCTGAGTTGGCGTAGTTTGGAAACTTGGCATCTCTCAATTGAGTATAAAGGCTATAGAAAAGAAATTTTTCTTCTGGAGTTATAAAATAACTTTCAGAGAATGAAATTAAGTCTTCAGCTGTATTAAATTTTTGAAGTGAAATTGCCTCTTTGATATAAGAGGTTAGCCATAAAAGAATCATCTCTTGATTGATCTGCTCTTTTAATTTAAAAAAGACTTCGTTTGTTATTTTTTTATCTTCTGAAATTAAAACAAGAAACTCATTATTGAGCTGTTGATTTTTTATAGAACCTAAAAATGAAAATTTACCAATGAAAGAAAATATACAGAATAAAAAGATAATTATTGAAAGTCCAAAAATATATCCCTTATTTTTTGTTCTTTGGGAAAGGATATAAGCAAAAATAGGAAGTAATGCAAAAACTGCAAGTAGATAAATATAAATCATACCTTTCTTCTAAAAAAGAAAATTATCAATGCAAGCATAAGAATAGATATAGGTGCGGTCCATAAAAAATAAGTACTCTTATCGAAACTTGGGTCATAAAGAACGTCTCTGCCAAACCTATTAACTATATATATCTTAATCTCATCATCAGATTTTCCTTCTTTAATGAGCTCAACGATTTTAAGTTTTATATCCTCTGAGACAGGAGCATTAGAACTGGCTAAGGAACCACTAGTACACTTAGGACACCTTACTTCCTTAATTAAGTTATAGAACCTTTTCTCATTCTCTATACTTGCAAACTCATACAAAGAATCTGCAAATAGAAAATTACAGGTTAAAAGAATAGTTAAGCTAAATTTCTTAATCATTTAAATAGCTCATATTTAGTAATAACAGGAATGAAGACATCTTGCCAAATCATATTATTAACCTCACCCCTGTAATGGACAAGAACCTCGCCATTACTAATAAGGAAAGTCTCTGGAGCCCCTGTTACGCCCATATCAAGTGCCAAAGAACCTTTATAGTCATGAATAATTAGTTTGTACGGATCGCCGAATTTATTAATCCATTTAATTGCATCTTCTCTTTCATCTTTATAGTTAATTCCTGTAATTGGAATATTCTGATTGCTTAACTTAGCTAAAAAGCCATGCTCAACTCTGCATGTTATGCACCAACTTGCCCAAACATTAATTAAGTATGTTCCTTCTAAATCCTCATTAGATATATCAGCATTAGAGTAAAGTTCAGTAAGTTCAAATTGAGGTAGATCATAATTTCTATAATCAGCGCCTGGATAATAGTCATTATCATTAATATAAAGATAAAAAAATGATATCAGCGCTATGGGCAAGATAATAACAAATGTTCTTAATATAAACTTCATCATCTAGTCCTATTTAGAGAAACTATAAGCATAACCCCTGCAAAACCCATCATGATTGCTGAAAACCAAATCCATCTTATAAAATAATTAAATTGAATATTTACAATCCAACTGCCATCTTTTAATTGATCGCCAATAGTTATATAAATATCTTTTAATAAGGTGACATGAATGTCGGTTTCAGTGGTTATTTGTCCTCTAGCAAAATATTTTCTTTTCTCAGGTTTTAGATAAAAATTATTTCCTATAGGGTCTGTAACCAAGAAGATTGCCTGTATTGAGTCATGATTGGGTTGATTGACCAACTTTAAATCAGTTAATTTAATTTGATATCCCTGATAAGTATCAGATTGATTGATCTTAATATTAAGAGCTCTCTCGGAACTTAGCTCATTGTTAAGAGAAATAGATATCATCAATATTCCTAAGCCAATATGAGCAATGACACTAAATGGGTTTGAGTATTTTTTCTTAGAAAGATAATCCCAAATAACAAAAAGATATCTAACTATTATTATAGATCCAGCAAAAATAGAAATAAGCTCCCAGATTCCATGGATGCTAAGAAGTTTGTAAGCTAAGAGAACCAGGAAACCACTTATAAAAACTGAAAGAGAGATTGAATTTACAAAACTGCTGATGACTAATTTTCGTTGCCACTTAGCACCTATTGAAAAGAATAAAAAAATACATGCCAGAACAGCCATAGGTACAAATATAGCGTTATAAAAAGGAGCTCCTACACTAATTTTCTGCTCATAGATTGATTCATAGATTAGGGGATACAAAATACCTAACATTGTTGAAAAAACTAACACACCAAAGAAGATATTGTTTATTGAAATAAATGATTCTTTAGAAAAAGTTTTAATCACTGAGCCTGAGCTAAGCATAGAGAGTCTTGATGAAAATAATGTCATAGATCCTATTATCAATATCCCTATAAATGTTAATAAATATAATCCTCTCTCTGGGTCATTGGCAAAAGAATGAACGCTATCAATTATCCCAGATCTAACGATAAAGGCTCCAAACAAACTTAATGAAAAAACAATAATTGAGAGCAGAATCGTCCAAATTCTAAGGGATGACGACTTAGAAGATACGCTAAGAGAGTGTATAAAGGCTGTTGCAGCTAGCCATGGCATCAAGGCAACATTTTCAACTGGATCCCAGAACCAGTATCCACCCCAGCCTAATTCGTAATATGCCCACCAAGAACCCAATGTAATTCCTATAGTAAGGAAGACCCATGCAGCTATAGACCAAGTTCTAACCAAAGATTCCCATTTTATAGAAGGGTTACCCTCAACCATAAAAGCTATTGCATGGGCAAATGCAATAACAAAACCTATATAACCCATATAAAGAAATGGAGGGTGTATTGCCAAAGCAGGATCCTGAAGAACTGGATTTATATCAGCTCCATTAGCTGGCGCTATAGGTAATATAGTTTCAAAGGGGTTTGATGTAAGAAGAAGAAAGAGAAGGAATCCAACAATAATAATTGATATTACTCCCATACTTTTAATTTTTAAATCCTGTGAATTTTGTGTAACAAAATTAAATAGGGCCCCCCAAAGGACTAGAAATAAAATCCAAAGAAACATAGAGCCCTCATGAGCACTCCAAATTGATGTAATTTTATAAAAAGTAGGAAGGTTTGAATTCGAGTGCTGAGCAATATAAAGAACTGAGAAATTATCTGAAACTGCTAACCAGACATAGATAAAAAATGATGTAGCTAATAGCAAAGAGCTATGCGTATAGACTTTAGAAACAAGGCTAGCCATATGTCTATCTGAGGAGTCAAAAAAGAAAGCAAATAAAAAATTTAGAAAGAAAAGTCCTGTAGAAAGGATAGTAAGAAATTGAGCTATTTCAATTAACATTTATTTTTCTATATCCATGCCTGGAGGCATATAGTTTTCATCATGTTTTGCAAGAATTTGTTCAGCATAAACAATACCATTATCAAGATACCCTAATGCAACAACACCACTTCCCTCTTTAAATAAATCTGGTACTACTCCATCAAAATTCACAGCAATAGAATGCTTGTAATCTGTTATTTGAAAGGTGATATTCGTCTTATCTCTTATTACAGAACCTTCCAAAACCATTCCACCAATCTTAATTCTTTTGTTATCTGGAATAGTTCGCTCAATGAGTTCAGAAGGAGTAAAGAAGAAATCTAAGTTTGAATCAAGCGCTTTAAAAATAAGAAAGGAACCTAGTCCTGAAAATATTAAAATTACAAAGACAGTTATAAGTCTTTTTTGTCTTATAGCTTTCATTTAATTTTTTTAGATAAATTTCTAATTTTATTTTTATAAATAATAAACGTTAATATTAAAGCTCCGAAAACTATGAGAAATACACTCCATACATATATCCCATGATTTTGCCCATTCTGACTCTCCATTAAGATAGCTTCTGACATAGAGCTGAAAGCAAAATTAAACATAATCTTTTACCCAAGATTTATTCCTCTCACGATCCAGTATATGAAATTTAGATGACAGAATTACCAAGCAAACAACTAAGCCAGTAAAGCCAATAGCAGAGGCAAATAATGGATAAAGCATAGAAGGATCTATAGCCGGTTTTTGAGTTATTGTAATTGATGCAGATTGATGTAATGTACTCCACCACTCAACTGACATTTTTATTATTGGTATATTTACAGAGCCAACTAAAACTAGAATAGCTAAAAATTTATCAGCTTTCTCGTTGTTGGTAAATGAGTCATGCAGTGAAATTAGTCCTAAATACATAATAAATAATATTAATGTAGAGATAATTCTAGCATCCCATGCCCACCAAGTTCCCCATGTTGGTATTCCCCAGATTGAACCTGATACAAGAGCAATAAAAGTAGTCATAGCTCCTATTGGGGCAATAGACCTTACAAGATAAGCAGATAATTTAACCTTCCAAATTAAAAAAATAGCACTAGCAAATGCCATACCAAGATAAAGTGATTGTGAGATGAAAGACGCAGGTACATGGAGGTATATAATTCTGTAAGAGTGCCCTTGAACAAAATCCTCAGGCGTTAAAAATAGGCCCCAAAAAATAGCGATAAGATAAATACTCAGTGATGTAAAAAAAATGTACGAGTAAGCTCTATCTACCTGTTTTAAGTAGGTTTTTGGGGAAGCAAATTGATGTATAAACTTTTTAATCACTATGTGTTGTTATGCCAGTTAATCAAGAATTATTCTAAATGCGCTCTAATAACAAAAGAAATAATTAATGGAATTATGACTATTATAATTGATAAGACTCCTAAAAGTAGAATTAGAAAATCAAAATAATTTAAACCTAGATTTATAGCTATAACAACTTTACCCAAAACCACAAGCAGAGGAAGGAGCAAAGGCATTGTTATAAGAGTGCCTAAAACAGAGCCCTTTGTAAGAGTTAGTGAATTACCAAAACAAAATAGGTTTAGAAATATATATGAAGATATAAGAAGCACTGGAAAGATCAGTAAAGCCATTTCAAAAGAAGATGTTATGCCTAGGCAATATATCGACCCAATAAGCGAAACAGGAATTCCAATAAGGGCCCAATAAATCAAAATCTTAACTCCAATTACGAATGAAAGAGATTCAGTATGAATAACTAATTGCTCTAAGGAACCATCATTGTAGTCTTCTAAAAATATATCTTCTGTTGCAAGCATCATTACTAATAAAACGGCTATCCACAATATGGAGAAAAAAGCTTGTTCTAAATCTTCATTTAAGAATTCTACGGTTAGAGGAAAGGCTGTCATTATCAAGATAAAAACAAGGATTGGACCTAGCCAACCTCTCGATTTTTTTCTTAGCTTAAGAAGTTCAAAATATAAAATATTCATATCTTTTAGTTATCAAGGTTTATAGATTTAGCATCTAGGTTTAAGTTGATATGAGAAGAAAAAATTATTGATTTATTTTTAGCTAGCTCTTCTTGAAGAAAAGATGTTAAAAAGTTCTGTGCTTTGCCATCTAACCCTACGCAAGGTTCATCCAAAACCAATAACTCTGACTCATTAAGAAAGACTTTTAATAAAGCTATTTTTTTTTGCTGGCCAAATGAAAGATTAGATACGACCACATCTAGCTTGTCATATAAATCTATATCTTTAAGGAGTGTATCTAAGGCCTTATTGTGCTGAATGCTTTGAAGAATTAAATTATCTTCAACTGTAAGATATTGTTTTAAAGCATTTTTATGGCCTAAATAACACATACCAGAAGTTAGGTTTGTCTCAACGGTACCTCTCGTTGGCTTTGAGATGCCTAGAATAATTCTTAATAGAGTTGTTTTTCCAGATCCATTGGATCCAGTGATGTGTATTGCTGAATTAGAATTTACTTCAAATGAAATATTTTGAAAAAGCTTTTTTTCATTAATTTTATAGCTAAGATTTTCTGCTTTTATAAGGTATGTCATTGTCATAGATCTAAATTAAGATTCTTAGTTCTTATTATAAGAGCTGGGAGAGGTTTTTGTGGGTCTATTCTTGAATAAAATCTTTTTGAAATTTCTGAAAAAGGAGCTGAGCCAAAGACGCCCATTCCCCCAACTGAAAAATATAATCGCTTACTAAAGTAAATCCCCTGCTCAAGGTTAGGAATACTTCTGACCATGGTGCTGACTCTTTTTATATTCTGCATGATATTTTTTCTTGTTTGGCTAAATTCAAACCAACCCCAAGAAGATAGTCCTATCAGAGCAATTTTTTTCAATGCTTCTTTAGCATCGTTATTAGGAAAAGAGGAAGGAGGAAGGAGAACAATTATCTCACCTTTTGCGCTAGAGATTAATTGATCTATATGACTCTCATTTGTAAGTGTTTCAGTTTGATTTGATAAAATAAATTCTTCGTACTTATTCGCAGAAGGTAATTTTACATTCTTCAATCTAGTCTTTGAGCCAAGAACTATATATGTAACTAACTCCTGACTCAAAATATTATTTAGATCTTAGAAAGTGCTTGTTCATAGTCTGCAATAATATCATCTATGTGCTCTAAGCCAATTGAAAGCCTTACAAAGCTTGGAGAAACACCAGTTGATTCAAGCTCCTCAGGTGAGAGTTGACTGTGTGTAGTGCTTGCTGGATGAATGGCAAGACTTCTTGAATCACCAATATTTGCAACGTGATAAACCATCTCAAGAGCATTGATGAATTTTTTGCCTGCTTCTACACCACCCTTGATCTCAAATCCCATTAATCCACCATTGCCTCGAGTTAGGTACTTGTCAGCTCTTTCTTTGGCATAGCCCTCCATGACAGATGGATATATTACTTTTTCTACCAAATCATGATTTGTAAGGTATTGAGCTACCTTCTCGGCATTACTACAATGCTCTCTCATTCTTAAAGCTAATGTTTCAAGACCCTGAATAAACATAAAGGCATTAAAAGGACTCATTGCTGCACCCATATCCCTTAGAATCGTAGTTCTAGCTTTTAGTATGTAAGCTATAGGTCCAAGAGGTTTAACAGCTTCAGTCCATATAGCTCCTCCATAAGAAGCGTCAGGCGTATTTAACGCTGGCTGTCTATCGGGAAATAATTCCCAGTCAAAATTACCACTATCAACAATTATGCCGCCGATTGATGTGCCATGACCACCAATGAATTTAGTTGTTGAATGAATTATTATTGTTGCGCCGTGGTCAAAAGGCTTACAAATAACAGGAGCAGCAGTATTATCGACAATTAACGGTATTCCAAGAGGTCTGCCTAATTCTGCTACCTCCGAAATAGGAAATACTTCAAAACTTGGATTAGGAAGCACCTCACCGTAATAAGCTCTTGTTTTGTCATCAGTAGCATTTATAAAATTTTGCGGGTCAGCAGGGTCGACAAACCTGACCTCAATACCCATATCTGACATTGAATTTTTAAATTGGTTATAAGTTCCTCCATATAAGTGCGATGAAGCAACGATATTATCTCCATTTTTAGCAATATTTTGTATAGCGATTGCTGAAGCTGCTTGACCGGAGGCTACGGCTAAAGATCCTACTCCACCTTCTAGTGCAGCAATTCTATCTTCTAAAACTGCACACGTAGGATTCATTATTCTTGAATAAATATTTCCAACTTCAGATAAAGAAAATAAGTTTGCAGCATGGTCACAATCATCAAAAAGAAAGCTTGAAGTTTGATGAATAGGCACAGCAACGGAATTTGTATTCTCATCTTTTCTCCATCCCGCATGAAGACCTATTGTTTCTGGGTTTGTATATATTTTGCTCATAATTATTCCTTAAAATAAAGTTAATAATTCAGCGTAAAAGGAAGATGCGTTCAAGGTTCTCTCTTTAGCCTATTTAGAACGCCGGCAAGCTGAAATCAAAGGGGCGTAAACGAATTATATTGAAAAAAATGTAAATATCAATCGTTATGGCTTGATATTACTAGCATGTTCTTTTTAAATAACTATAATTGAGATTTTAAGGATAATAAAATCATGGCAAAAAAATATAATAATTTTAGAATTGGCGGATCACCTCATAATGTTAATGAGGACTATGCCGTATGGACAAACGATCTTCTTCAAAGAGTCATTGCAAGTAAAACTGTAATTCAGCCAAGTAAATCTACTCATGGCCACAAACTAATAGACTCAGATGTTGTCTATATTATTACAAACGGCAGAGGAACTATGGAAGTTGTTGAGTATGCAAATTCTGACGAAGGACACGGATCTAATCCCTCTTATGGAATTGAACATAAGGACTCATATGATCTTTCATCAGGCGATGTCATCCTTATAGAGTCAGGTGACTACTGTAAAGTAATAAATGATTCTGACCATGATCAGCTTACATATCTAAGAATATTTGATAGAGGCGGATGGAGAAAATAAAAACTCTTTTCTAAGATCATTTCATGAAAGATAAACTAGGGATATTTTTTTCAGGACTCTGCGTTATTCACTGCGTTCTTTTTAGCTTATTAATATGGGGTGGAGTTGGATCTGCAAGTTTTTTAACTCTCTCTGAAGAGCTAGTTCACCCAATCTTATTAGTATTTGTATTTATAGTAGGTCTTGTAAGCTTTCCTTCTGCCTATTACGACCATAAGAGACCTGAGCCAATGATTTTAGGGTTAATTGGCACACTAGGCCTATTTATTGCATTGTTTCTTAGTACGACGCTTGAGGTTGTTACAACGGTACTATGCGGATCAATGCTTATTGCAGCGCATTTTTGGAATCACAAACTCAGAAACTAACTTAATTTAAGTTAATTCTGGCAACCATTGG
>CAJXAZ010000019.1 GCA_913050015.1 uncultured Gammaproteobacteria bacterium | reverse complement strand
TCTAACTCGTGAAGCATAGTTGTCATTAATTTAGTTCCTGTTGAACCTAACGGATGGCCTAGAGCAATAGCTCCACCATTAACATTCAGTTTCGATTTATCAGCTCCAAGCTCAACAGCCCATGCTAAAGGAACGGGTGCAAAGGCCTCATTGACCTCATAAATATCCATATCATCGATGCTAAGACCAGCTTTTTTAAGTGCGAGTTTGGAGGCAGGTATTGGACCAGTAAGCATAAAGACAGGATCATCTCCGACCACTGTAATTGTCTTTATTTTAGCCCTTGGGTCTGCTTGAATTTTCTTAAGACCTGCATCGTTGCAAACCATAATAGCCGAAGCTCCATCAGTAATTTGACTTGCATTACCCGCCGTAATTACGCCACCCTCAATAACTGTTTTTAGACCTGAAAGAGCCTCAACAGAAGCATTAAAACGAATCCCCTCGTCAGCAACAATCATGGAATCATTTCCGTTATCATTTCTTCCCTGCAGAGGTAATATTTCTTTATTGAAGAATCCAGCATTTGCAGCTGCAGCAGCTTTTAAGTGACTTTCAAACGCAAATTGATCTAGATCCTCTCTTGATAAATTCCATTTATTTGCTACGAGCTCAGCTCCAGTAAACTGTGAGAAGAAAACTCCTGGGTATCTTTTCTCAATTCCCTCAGCATTAAATGGAAAACCATGACCTGCATTCATTCCATCTGTAACACTTGCTCCTATTGGAACTATTGACATTACTTCAACTCCACCTGCTATTACAATATCCTGAGTTCCAGACATTACTGCTTGAGTTGCAAAATGAAGAGCTTGCTGAGAAGAACCACACTGTCTATCAATCGTTGTTCCTGGAACTGATTCAGGAAGACTCGAAGCAAGAACTGCATTCCTCGCTACATTTCCTGATTGAGCACCCACTTGATCTACACAACCGAAAATAACATCATCAATATCTTTTGGATCAACTCCAGTAATTTTTACTAGCTCGTCTAAGACTGCCGCACCCATATCTGCAGGATGCCATTTACTCAAAGAACCATTTTTCTTGCCGCCAGGTGTTCTGGTAGCAGCTACAATATATGCATTTTCAGCCATAAAAAAATCCCTATTAAATTACTCTAATAGGGATTGTATCAACAAACCTTTTATTTTGTAGGATTAGCTCTACTAACTATATATTCGTCCTTAATTTGTGATAATAGATCTTCACGGATTTTTGCATTTTCTTTCAAGAATGCTCCTGCTTTCAGTTTTCCTTGACCAATAGTTTCGCCATTTAATTTATAAAAAGCTCCAGATTTTTCTATAATTCCAAGCTTACTGCCGTAATCAAGAATTTCACCTTCTGAGTTAATTCCTTGGCCATACATGATTTGGAATTCTGCTTGTTTAAATGGAGGAGAGACTTTATTTTTCACAACTTTAACTCTTGTCTCATTACCCATTATCTCATCGCCCTCTTTAACAGCTCCAATTCTTCTTATATCTAATCTAACTGATGAATAGAATTTAAGTGCGTTACCACCTGTAGTTGTTTCAGGACTTCCGAACATTACACCAATCTTCATTCTAATTTGATTAATAAAGATTACTGTTGACCCAGATCTCTGTATATTTCCTGTAATTTTTCTTAAGGCCTGAGACATTAATCTAGCCTGAAGTCCAACGTGATGGTCGCCCATCTCACCCTCTATTTCAGCCCTTGGGACAAGAGCGGCCACAGAGTCAATGACAACTAGATCGACACTATTAGATTTTACTAGCATATCAGCAACTTCAAGAGCCTGTTCTCCAGTATCTGGCTGTGATAATAAAAGCTCATCTACATTAACACCTAATTTTTCTGCATATTGAGGATCTAACGCATGTTCTGCATCTATAAATGCACAAGTTCCACCATCTTTTTGACATTCAGCAATAATTTGCAATGTTAAAGTAGTTTTACCTGACGACTCAGGTCCATATATTTCTGTAACTCTACCTTTAGGAATTCCGCCTATACCTAGAGCGATATCAAGACCAACAGAGCCTGTTGATATTGATGGAATATCTATGATTTCTTTGTCGCCCATTCTCATTACGGTACCTTTACCGAAATGACTATCTATATCTGCGAGTGTATCTTTTAACGATTTTGTATTTGTATCTTTTGATTTAGCCATTGTAATCTCCTTACTGTATGTTTATACAGTATAATACTTTATTGAAAATATTCAACATCAAAGTATATTTTTATATATTTTTTATTTTATTTATCTTAAAGTCACACATTAAGTTTACTTTACTATTAATATTTTATAATGACGTTCGTAGTTACAGAATCATGTATCAAGTGTAAATACACAGATTGTGTAGAAGTATGTCCTGTTGATTGTTTTTACGAAGGTCCAGATTTTCTAGTTATCCATCCTGATGAATGCATAGATTGTGCTTTGTGTGAGCCAGAGTGTCCTATTGATGCAATCTTTTCAGAAGATGAACTGCCTTCAGATCAGATAGATTTCATTGAAATTAATGCAAAACTTTCTGAGGTATATGAAAATATTACCGAGGCAAGGTCGCCTCTTCCTGAGGCAGAGAAATATAAAGATATTAAAAATAAAAGAGAATTAATAGAACTTTAAATTAGCTGCCTTTAAAGGTGCTCCACCCTTTCTAATTTGAAACTTTAGCGTTGGTCGATTAATTTCTGAAGAGCCGATAGTTCCAATTTGCTGTCCGGCAATAACTTTTTGACCCTTTGAGACAAATAATTTATCACAGTGAGCATATAGACTTAAATAGCCCTTACCATGATCTATCATAATAAAATTTCCATAACCAGGGAGTGATGATCCAGAGATCACAACCGTCCCTCCTAGTGATGTGAACACTGGATCGCCGATCTTGCCATTGAATATTAACCAATAACTTCCCTCATATTTTTTATCAATGGATTTGAGAGTTGGTAGTTTCCAGCTAGGGAAAATTATTTGCTTGTCTAGCCTTACTTTATCTAAGTTTCTGAGATCCAGATTTTGTCCAGGATAAATTGTGTAAGGTTTTATTAAGTTATTTTTTTTAGCAATTCTCAATGGATCGTTATTGGACTTAATAGCTATTGTCCAAAGCGTATCCCCTTTCTTTACTTTATAAGACGATCTTTCAAGCGGTATAAAATTAAGATTTGTAATACCTGAAAAGTTGATATCTGAAGAGCAGCTCGACAATATAAAAGCTACTAAAATTAATGCTCTCATTAAATTAGAAGCAAAGCTCCTGAGATGAAAATTAATCCAGAGAAGAGGCTAATAATATTATTTTTATAATTAGTCATTAGGAATAAAAGTAGCTTTGGCATTACTAAAAGTGAGAGGATGCAGCCTGTGGCAAAGGGAACAAGAATAGATAAGTCTAAAGTAGCTATCGATGATATAACTAACTTATAGGCTCCAAGAGATAACAAGATTGCACTTCCTGAAACGCCAGGGATAAGAAAGAATGAAAAGGCAATGAAACCAAAAATAGCAATTAAAACACTCACTGGCTCAGGATTAATGTCCGGCATCATCTCTAATAAAAATCCAAGACCCGTTCCAATTACAAGATAGATAATTAAAATACCTGGAGATGAGTAATTTAAATCTTTTAAGAGAAAAATGCTTATCAAGATCATAGTTATAGCAAGAAATACCTCAAAAGAACTTGTATATTCTGTATACAAAAAAAGTATTAATTTAGATGCTATCAAGACACTTAAAGCCATTGCCAAGATAAAAGGAAATAATAAATCCAAATAAAATATTTTATTGAGCTTACTTAAATTAAAGGATAAATTTTTTATTTTAAGTTGAGATAAAGCTGTTATAAATTTTTCGTATACTCCGAATGCAAGAGCAACCGTAGAACCAGAAATACCGGGCAGTAGTTCTGCAACTCCAACAAAAAAACCAGCAAATATAAATCTTACTCTTTCACTCATGAATCATTACCGTCCAGAGATGTTCCTGGAAGCATAGGGACAAAAGCTACTTCATCATGAAGGTCTTCTTGAATTTCACCTTCAGCTAATTTTGTTATCACATGCAGTTGTTGAAATTTAGCATTTCCTACAGGGATAACTATTTTTGATTTTTCATTAAGCGCATCTAATAAATCCTGAGGATACTGTCTTGGAGCTGCTGCACACATAACTCCATCATATTTTATATCTTGATCCCAGTCTAAAAAGCCATCTCCATGCTTGAATAGAACATTATTAATTTTTAATTCACTCATGTTTTCTCTAGACTTTGTAACAAGTGGTTTAATTCTCTCAATAGCATGAACTTGTTCGCAAAAATAGGAAAGAACTGCAGATTGATATCCACAGCCAGAGCCTAATTCAAGAACTTTATCAAAAATCTTTCCCCTAGATTTTGTATGAGAAATAAGCAATTCCGTCATCTTTGCTACGATATAAGGCTGAGAAATGGTTTGCTTAAAGCCTATAGTTAAAGATCTATTTTCATAAGCCCTAGATCTTAACGCCTCATCTAAAAAAATATGCCTTGGTATTTGTGACATGGCATCCAATAC
Organism: uncultured Gammaproteobacteria bacterium; assembly: GCA_913050015.1. GTDB lineage: Bacteria > Pseudomonadota > Gammaproteobacteria > Magnimaribacterales > D2472 > SCGC-AAA076-P13. The sequence continues at coordinate 11,163 of CAJXAZ010000019.1, read as the reverse complement.
TCTAAAATCTTTAATGCCCATATCGAGGAGAGTTTCTATCATTTCCTCTCTTACTCTTCGAAAAGTAAAACCTGAACTATTCATTTAAATGAGCTTCAAAATCTTTTATATGTTCTTTTTTAACCAAGCTATAGTCTAAAACTGACATAGAGATATAACCATCACTTAAAGCATCAGCATCTGTTATGGAATTATCTGGTATTGGGCTTCCTTGCAAACTGTATCTATATTTTTTATTTGCATTACTAGATTCAACTTCAACTGGTCTAGATGGGGTACCTCTTTTAGATAAGTTAGTAACCTTAATACCCTTACACTCTTCTTCTGATAGATCTGGAAAGTTAATATTAATAACTTTTCCAAGAAATGTATCCGGGAGCTTGCTAATCTTATTAATAAGTTCTGCAGCTTTGTTAACAATAAAATCTGAATTCTTTGTATCGTATGATGCAACTGATAAAGCTACGGGAGGATATTTAAGACTTCTTCCACCAACAGCCGCTCCAACAGTTCCAGAATATAAAACATCGCTCCCTATATTAGCTCCATGATTAATTCCTGAAACTACCATATCAAATTCAAAATCTACGATACTTAGAAGTCCAAGATAAGTACAATCTGCTGGGGTCCCATCAACTGCATAAATTCTTTCATCTACTTTTCTAACTTCAATTTCTTTTAAAAAAGAAATGGCGGCGCTCATGCCACTGCAATTATTTTCTGGAGCAACCAACCATACTTCATGCTCCTCGCTAAGTCGTTTATATAAATTTTTGATATTAGGAGCATCGTAACCATCATCATTTGTGAGTAATATTTTCATAAAATACCTTTTAGGTTTACCGATGATTGAACGGCTATGGCTTGATTTCTTCCTATAATACCAATCTTTTCTGAGGTTGTGGCTTTTAAACCAATTTTTGATATTGGTATCTCTAAAATTTCAGATAGAGAGGCTAGAATCCTATCTCTATGTGGATTAATTTTAGGAGATTCGCAGATAATAGTTGTGTCTACATTATATATCTCAAGCCCAAGCTCATTAATCTTAGTAAGGCAAAACTTTATAATCTCCTTACTATCCATTCCCTTATTAACCTGATCTTTATCTGAAAAAAACATGCCAATATCTCCAAGACCAGAAGCACCTAAAATTGAATCAGCAATTGAGTGCAACAAAACATCACCATCTGAGTGAGCTTCAATAGAATAATCACAGTCAATCATGCATGCTCCAATCAAAATACCATTTCCAGCTTTGTAGGTATGAAGATCAAAACCCGTACCTGTTCTTGTTACAAATTGACTAAGAAGTTCTAAATCTTCTTTATGAGTAATTTTAATATTAGAAGATCTGCCATCAATTCTTGAGATAGTGTGATTTTCTGACTCCATTGCGAATGATTCATCGGGAGCTATTATATTTTTGTCGAAGAGAGTTTGGATTGACAGTTTTAATTCTGGATATTTACAGATTTGGGGTGTTTGAACTAAGTAAAAATTAGTCTTGTCTTCTGAGAGATCACCTCCCTCTCCAATCCTCTTAATAGAATCTACAACTGGTATTGAGAAAATAGAGCAATCTACTTTTGAGCTTATTATTTCATTATAAATATCTGCTATGTCTTGCTCATTTATATTTGGCCTTGCTGCGTCATGTGTGATGACAAAATCAAACCCAGTTGCCTCTTCATGATTTAGTGCGTTCAGAACAGATTCTGATCTTGAATTACCCCCCTCAACAATAACAATTTTAGAGCTTCCGTAAAAGCTTTGATTCTTTATATACTCGTCATTAGAAGAGATCGGGATAATAATTTTAGAGACAAGGTTTGAATTTAAAAATGGCTCAACTGAATGCTCAATAACTGATTTTCCGTTCAAAGAGGCATATTGCTTTGGTAGAAGGGAATCAAACCTTTCACCTATTCCTGCAGCTGGTATTACTGCTAGTAACTTATTGTTCATCTTTTTTATCTAGTTCCTTTTCTTTAAAAGAGATAAATTCCTCATCAGGATACGTTAAATTTAATTTTTCTCTAGCAAAATTTTCAACATGTTCAGTAGAATTTTGTGCATTTTCAATCTCAAACTCAAGAATATCATTTTGATCTTTTAAGGAGTTATTTTTTTTAACTTGAAGATTATTTTCATTCAAAAGAGATGATTTTTTAGAGTAGCTATTTTCACCAAAAAAAATACCGTTAAGAAGTAATAAAAGAATTAATAACAAGCATGAAGCTAGCAAATAGAATAGTCTATTCATTAAATAAACTTAAGCTTGAAAACTCCTCTTCTATCCAAAGCAACCTATTGTATTTAGCTACCCTATCCGACCGGCAAGGAGCTCCAGTTTTAATTTGACCAGCTCCAAGACCTACAGCCAGGTCTGCTATGGTGGTATCTTCAGTTTCTCCAGATCTATGAGAGATAATAGGTTTATAGTTGTTTAAATTAGCTAAATGAATGGTCTCAATGGTTTCAGTAATGGAGCCTATCTGATTAAATTTAATTAATATTGCATTTGCCAAATTATTATCTATGCCCTCTTTAAATATCTTTTTATTAGTTACAAAAAGGTCGTCGCCAACCAGTTGGCATTTAGACCCAAGTTTATTAGTTAGAACTTTCCATCCATTATAATCATGCTCATCCATTCCATCTTCTATTGAAATGATTGGATATTTATCTACTAAGTTCTCCAAATAAGATGCAAACGAATCTGAGTCTAGAGACCTTCCCTCTCCTACTAAATTATAATTAGTCCCATCAAAAAACTCACTTGCTGCACAATCTAATGCCAGAAATACATCCTTACCAGGCTCTAAATTAGATGCCTCTATAGATTGAAGGATTAGCTGAATGGCCTCTTCATTAGATTGGAGGTTTGGTGCAAAGCCTCCCTCATCTCCAACGGAAGTAGAAAGATTTTTATCTTTTAAAATACTCTTAAGATTCCAATAAATTTCAGATGACCATCTCATGGCTTCCTTAAAAGTGCTTGCACCCTTAGGAATAATCATAAACTCTTGAATATCTATATTATTATCTGCGTGCTCTCCACCATTTAAAATATTAAGCATCGGCATGGGCAAATTAGATGAAATAACATCTCCTGTAATATCTCTATAAATATCAGAAAAATGACTATGCAATGATATATTTTTATCTTTAGCAGCAACATGAGAGACAGCAAGAGAAACAGCAAGAAGTGCATTTGCTCCTAAGTTAGATTTATCATCTGTTCCATCAAGCTCGATTAATTTTTGATCTATTAGTTTTTGATTTCTAGCATCAAGCCCTATCAATATAGGACAAATAATATTATTAATATTATCTACAGCCCTCTCAACCCCTTTACCCATGAAGAAGCTATCCCCATCTCTTAACTCTAAAGCTTCCTTTGTTCCTGTTGATGCTCCACTTGGCACCATAGCAATAGCATTAGCACCAGAGTCAAGGACGATATTACATGAAACTGTGGGAAGACCTCTTGAATCTAATACTTGTATAGCTTTTATTGATTTAATCGATGTCATTAATACTAAGAAATATCTAAGTTGTCTTGTTCCTTTATAAACATATCAAGATCTTTAATTTGTTTAAGGAAAGGTTCCAGCATATCTAATCTTAAGGCACATGGACCATCGCATTTTGCATTATCAGGGTCAGGATGAGCTTCTAGAAATAACCCAGCTATCCCTTGTGAAATTCCAGCTTTTGCTAAACTTAGAAGATATTCTCTTCTTCCTCCAGCAGCATTGCCAAGACCTCCGGGAAGTTGCAGTGAATGTGTTACATCAAATATTACAGGTTTATTTAGATTCTTTAATATTTGGAAGTTTAATGTGTCTACTATTAAATTATTGTATCCAAAAGAATTGCCCCTCTCGCATAGAGTTATTTTGTTATTACCAGCAGATTCACATTTTTGAATAATATTTTTCATTTCTGGAGCTGATAAAAACTGTGGTTTTTTGAACTGAAGAATTGCTTCGGTGCTAGCTGCTGCTGCAACTAAATCAGTTTGACGAGCTAAAAAAGCTGGGATCTGAACAATCTCACACACTTCGCTCACAGACATTGCCTGATCTGGTTCATGAATATCTGTAATGGTAGCAACATCAAATGTATCAGAGACCTCTTGAAGAATTCTTAACCCCTCTTCAATTCCTGGACCTCTAAATGAGTTGATAGAACTTCTGTTAGCCTTATCAAAAGAGCCTTTAAAAATATAATTGATACCTAGTTTTACAGAAATTTCTTTAAATTTTTCAGCAACTTGCATTGCAAGATCTCTAGATTCTAAGACATTTACTCCGCCCATCAGGGTCATTGGCTCATCGTTTCCAATCGTAAAGTTTTTTAGTTCAAGATCATTCATAATTACTTAGTTATTGTACTCTTAATATAGCTGTTGAAAATAGGATGGCCATCTCGAGGATTGGATGTAAATTCTGGATGGAATTGGCAAGCTAAAAACCACTTATGATCGGTGATTTCTATCATCTCAACAAGTTTGCCATCCACAGATGTTCCCACGACATCGAGGCCAGAGGTTATGAGCATATCTTTATAATGCGGATTGACCTCATACCTATGTCTATGTCTTTCAACAATCTCTTCGCTCTTATACATCTTATAAGCTTTAGAGGTTTTTTTTAGTTTACAAGCCTGGCCGCCCAATCTCATGGTACCGCCTAGATCTGAATTTTTATTTCTCTTTTCTTTTTTTCCAGAAATATCATTCCATTCTGTAATTAGTGCTATTACCGGATGCTTAGTTTCAGAATTAAATTCTGTACTATTAGCTCCCTTTAACTTTAAAACATTTCTTGCAAATTCAATAAGGGCAACTTGCATTCCTAAACAAATTCCAAGATATGGTATTTGATTTTCTCTTGCAAATTTACAAGCTTGAATCATTCCTTCTACGCCTCTTTCTCCAAAACCACCTGGAACAAGAACGGCATCGGCATTTGATAGCACCTTACTTACATTTCTTGAGTTTATCGTTTCAGCCTCAATGAGGTCTATATTTACCTTTGTCTTATGTTTGATCCCAGCGTGCTCAAGAGCCTCATTAATAGACTTATATGAATCTTGAAGTTCAGTATATTTTCCAACAAAAGCTACATTTACTTCTTTTTGGGGATTTAATTTAGCACTTACAACCCTTTTCCAATCAGATAGCTTTGGTTTAATGGATTTAATTTTTAATTTTTTAAGAATGATCTCGTCAACTTTTTGTTTATTTAATAAAAGTGGTATTGAATAAACAGTTTCTACATCATGCATTGAGATAACGTTATCTTGAGGAACAGAGCAAAATAATGCTATTTTCTTCTTTTCATCCTTAGGCAGCTCTTGATCAGACCTGCATACTAGAATATCAGGACTAATTCCTAAAGATCTTAACTCTTTGACTGAATGTTGAGTTGGCTTGGTTTTAAGCTCACCCGAAGCTTTAATGAAAGGCACTAATGTCAAATGAACAAATGCCCATGAAGTTAATGGAAGTTCTAAAGCCATTTGCCTAATTGCCTCAACAAAAGGCTGACTTTCTATATCTCCAACGGTACCGCCAATCTCCACAATTGCAATATCCTTTCCTTGACCGCCCTCTTTAATTCTTTTCTTTATCTCATTGGTGATATGTGGAATAACTTGAACGGTTCCACCAAGGTACTTACCCTTTCTTTCATTGCGAATAACAGTTTCATAAACTTTCCCGGCAGTGAAGTTATTTTTCTTTGAAGCTTGGAATCTTACAAACCTTTCGTAATGACCTAAATCTAAATCTGTCTCTGTTCCATCATTGGTAACAAAAACCTCACCGTGTTGAAACGGACTCATAGTTCCTGGGTCAACATTTATGTATGGATCTACTTTAATCAGTGAAACTGATAGCCCTCTTGCCTCTAATAAAGCTCCCAAAGAAGCCCCAGCTATGCCTTTACCAAGTGATGAAACCACTCCGCCTGTTATGAATATGTACTTAGTATTTGCCATCATTTAATTGGATCATGATGGGATAACAGAATAACAGAATAAGCTTAATAGTAAAATAATAATTTATAAATGAATAAGAAATACTAGAGAACTTTATAAGTTCTCTTCACTCTTGATTTAATTCTGATCATTAGATCATAAGAAATAAGCTTATTAAAACTTGTTAAGTTGTTAATTGAGGAGTCTGGAGAAAAGAATTCACACCAATCACCAATTTTACAATCTTTAACCTTTGTAATATCTATGGTAGTGACATCCATACTTACTTTTCCAAAAATAAATGCATCTTCATTATTTATTTTTACTTTAGTGCCATCTTTTAAAGAATTTGGAAGTCCGTCTGCATAACCCATATATACAGTGGCAATCTTCATGTCTGATTCTGCCACCGCCCTTCCATCATAACCAACTCTTTCACCTTTTTTTATACTTCTTATGTTTACTATAGGCGATCTAAGAGTCATTGCGGTTTGCATCTCTTCATTGCCAATATAGCCTCCAAAAATTCCTATTCCAACCCTAACCCAATCAAATGAATATTCAGGAAAATTTATAACACAACCAGTATTTGCAATACTTTTGGACACATTCGAGCTTAATCTTTTAGATAAATCTTCAAAAGATTTAAACTGCTCATCGTTTGATGGGCTTTTCTTATTGTTTGATGCAGAAAGATGAGACATTAGGGTAAACTTTTTATCTGATAGATGGCTTTTATAAATATCTAAAAAATCGTTAATTTCAAAGCCAAGTCTATTCATTCCTGTATTAATTTTAAACCAGAGATTTTCATAAAAGTTGTTATCTCTGATAATGTTGAATTGATGTTGGTTATGAATGACTAAATCTAGAGAGTGCTTAACTGATTCAACAAAATCATCTTGAGAGTAGACTCCCTGCATTAACAATATCTTTTTTTTTGAAATTTTTCTTAACTCTATAGCTTCCTCAAGCCTAACAACCCCATATCCATCAACAAGATCATCAATATCTTTAACTATATTTGGAAGGATATGGCCATATGCATCAGACTTTATAATAGCCATGAAGTTAGATGAATCAATTATCTTGGACTTAAGATAGATTATATTTTTTCTAACAATTGAGGGATCAATTAAGAGTTCTGTCTTTAAGCTTGTCACCTAAAATTTGTCGGAGTATCCATCTGGAACATAGCCATCATTGGCAAAATTTTCGAAACGTGTGAACTCTTTTAAGAATGTTAGATTAACTGTTCCTATTGGGCCATTTCTTTGCTTGCCTATTATTATTTCTGCCTTATTTCCTTGGTCTGAGTCCTCATTATAGACAGCATCTCTGTAGATAAAGAGAATTACATCAGCATCCTGCTCAATAGCACCAGAGTCTCTTAGGTCAGCCATGATAGGTCTTCTATTGGGTCTTTGCTCTACAGCCCTATTTAACTGAGATAATGCAATGACGGGAACGTTAAGCTCTTTAGCTAATGATTTTAAAGATCGAGATATCTCAGAAATCTGGTTGACTCTATTTTCAGCCGAGGTAGGTAGCTGCATCAACTGAAGGTAATCAACAACTATCATAGACAAGCCGCCTTCTTCTTGTCTAGCAAGTCTCCTGGCTTTTGCTCTCAGCTCCATTGGTGAAAGCATGGAGCTATCATCAATCCAAAGAGGTAGATCTTTTAATCTTCCAGCCTCTTGAAGTAATAATTTAAGCTCGCCATCATTTAATTGCCCTGATCTAACTTTTTGCTGATCTAACTTACACATTCCTGAAAGCATTCTTGTGGTAAGTGATTCACCAGGCATCTCTAAACTAAATATAAGAACAGCACCTTTCCTTTCTCTATCAAGTAAAACATTCTCTGCCATGTTCATGGCGAAAGCAGTTTTACCCATACTAGGTCTTCCTGCTACTATAATAAGGTCACCATCTTGGATGCCTAATAACTCTTTATCTAAGTCTTTAAAACCAGTGGAGGAGCCTATTAAGCCTCCTTTTTTTTCTGATAATTCGTGTAACTTATCCATAGTACTCGGGATAAGAGTTTTCATTGATTTAAGAGTATCGTTATCTTGGCTGGCCTCGTCATTCAATGCAAAGATCATGCTTTCAGCTCTGTCTAATAGAGCAAGGCCATCTTGACCTTGGGGACTTTTAATAAGCTCTGAGATATCAGTATTAGTCTTTATTAATCTTCTGGTAATTGATCTTTGTCTAATAATTTCAGCATAAGCTTCTAGGTTTGCTGCTGATGGAGTTGAGGTAGCAAGTTCAATTAAATAGTTTTTTCCACCAACTTTATTTAAAGAATTTTTATTATCTAGTTTTTCTGAGACAGTAATAGGATCAAGTGGCTTATTTTCCTCTACAAGCTCTGACATGGATTCAAAGATAATTTGATGGTCCCTACCCTCAAAATCACTATCTTTGATTACTTGAATTACTGTATCAAACCTTTGAGTCTCAAGCATAAGACCACCCAAGACAGCTCTTTCAGCCTCTCTAGCTTGTTCGTTTTGGTTTATTAATAAGTCAGACATTGGAATATGATTTTTACATCATATTTTAAAATATACAACTACTCTGCTAATACTTTTACAGTAACTTCAGCTGAAACTTCTGGATGAACACTAATCACAATTACATGATCACCAACTTCTTTAATTGGACCATCTGGTAATTGAACTTCGCTTTTATCAATTTCAATATTAATTGCAATAAATGCATCGGCTATTTCTCTAGTACCGACTGATCCGTAAAGAGCGCCTTCTTCAGTAACTGGAACAGATATTTCACAAACAGATCCTTCAATTGACTCTGCTCTTCCCTGTGATCTAGTTAACTGGTCAGCTGATGCCGCAGCAAGCTCACCTTTCTTTGATTCAACTTCAGCAACATTCTTATCACTTGCAAAAGCTGCTTTCTTTTGTGGAATAAGAAAGTTTCTAGCATAGCCAGAATTAACTTGAACTACATCTCCAATCTCACCAAGTCTTTGTATTTTATCTAAAAGTATAATTTTCATAGTCTTATTTATGCATATCCGTATATGGTAAAAGAGCTAAAAATCTAGCAATTTTAATTGATTTAGTAACTTTTCGTTGATTTGATGCTTTTATACCAGTAACTCTAGCAGGAATAATCTTTCCTGTTTCAGTTATAAATTGCTTCAATATATCTGTATCTTTGTGATCAAACTTTTTTGGTAGGTCGTACTTACTCATATTATTCTGTTCCCTCTTTAGCATCATCAGATTTCTCTTCTTTTACTTCTGTTTTTGGAGTTTCTATCTTCACTTCTTTTTTTGGAGCGTCATTTTCTGATGAAATTTCAGGCTTCTTATTTCTAGACTCTATCAGAAGACTTGAATCTTCAGATACATGCTCTTTAACAACTAAAAATAAATGTCTAATGATTGATTCATTATATTTAATTTTTGTTTCTATTTCTAATAACTTAGAAGGGTCGCCTTCTAGATTAAATAAAATATAGTGGCCTTTATTATGGTTTGTTATTGAATAGGCTAATTGTCTTCTACCAACATCCTCTGTTTTTATAATTGTGAATGAATTATCTGATAATAATTTTTCAAAATCTTTTTTGAACTCGTCTACCTTAGAAGAAAGGTTAGGGTTTAGGATGATAACTGCTTCGTATTTGTTCATTTTTTACCTTATGGTTAAAGATTTTTACCTTTATTGGTTAAAACCAAGGAAGACGCATTCTAATGTAATTGATTTTTAGAATCAATACTCGCTTTTAACTATTTTTAAAAGCTTTGCAAGCCAACTCTGTCCCTGCTCTGCTATTAAGTCTTGATTTGTCTGTTTAAAACCATGATCAACAAGTCCAATTGATGTGGCATAGATTGGATTTTGTAGAATACTTTCCATACCTGTAAATTTATTAGGGATACCCAATCTGACTGAGGTTTGAAAAATAGACTCAGCAAGCTCAACGACACCTTCCATTTTAGAAGTGCCTCCTGTGAATACTATGCCAGCAGAAATTTTATCTTCGAATCCATTTCTACTTATTTCAGCTCTTACTAATTCAAATAATTCTGTGTATCGAGGTTGGACAATATCTGCTAGCGAGGTCCTTGATAGCTCACGGGGAGGTCTACCTCCAACACCAGGAACTTCAATACTCTCATCTTCTTTAGTAAATTCTGCAACTGCACAGCCATGTTTTTGTTTTATATCTTCAGCTTGAGGTGTTGGAGTTCTTAATGCTTGGGCAATATCACTTGTAACTTGATCTCCAGCTATTGGAATAACACCAGTGAAAACGATAGATCCAGAATTAAAGATAGCTATATCTGTAGTTCCCCCTCCTATGTCAACCAAGCAAACACCCAACTCTTTTTCATCTTCAGATAATATAGAATGAGAGCTAGCTAGCTGCTCCAGAACAAAACCATCAACGCCTAGACCGCAATTTTTAATACATTTCTCTATATTTTTTAAAGCGCTATTTGCGCAAGTAACAAGATGAACCTTGGCTTCAAGTCTTACTCCCGACATTCCAAGAGGATCCAAACTTACCTCCTGATTATCAATGATATATTCCTGAGGAAGAACATGGAGAACATTTTGATCTGAGGGTATGGAAACAGCTTGCGCAGAATCTATAACTCTATCAATGTCATATGAGGTTACTTCTTTATCTTTAATACCTACTGCACCGTGTGAATTTAAACTCTTTATATGATTGCCTGCAATACCGACATAGACTGATTTAATTTTATCTTCAATCATAGACTGCGCTTGCTCAACTGCCTTATTAATTGCATCTGTTGTAGCATCTATATTAACAACAACTCCTTTTTTTAAACCACTAGAGGGGTAAGAGCCCAATGCAATAATTTCTAATTTATTTGATTCATTGTATTTTCCTACAATGCAGACGACCTTGGATGTACCAATATCGAGTCCAACAATCATATTAGAATTTTTTGTGTTATTTGCCATAATCCAATGCAACTCCGTCTTTATATCTTAGGTCTATCATACTAGGTATTGTTCTTCTTTCGTACAAGTAATTTAGAGTATCTTTAAGGGTTTTAAACTTACTTTTTGGAATATTTTTTCCAAATTTAATATTATATTTCTGAGTTTTAACCTGCCATCCAGATACATGATCGTAATTAATCATCTCTATGA
>CAJXAZ010000018.1 GCA_913050015.1 uncultured Gammaproteobacteria bacterium | reverse complement strand
GCTTTTAGCGATACATCAAAAATTTTGTGTGAATTAAATGGGACTTACTCTATTACCTATAAAGACATTAAGAAGACGTATTTATCTGAGGGCATTGAGCTTTTTAAAAATTTAGCGCGACAAACACAACAATCACTCTTCCTGCTTCAAAGAGCTAAGACTAGCTTCGCCGAAGAGGATTGGAATAAAGATAGTCTTTACACAGTTCAATATTGGGCAATAGACAGCGATGAGGAAAGCTTTAAATCTTTAACACATACGCTAGATCCATCGCCTGTATGGATTAATCCTGAAGCTTCTTGGTCTTCGGATAAAAGTGATACTGGTATTACAGTTACACATTCCATGGAGACGGGAGATATACATCCTTTATTTCCAGATTACACGGTAGACGTCTATAGAGTGATCAATACATTCAATTGGTATACGGGCAAGGGAAAAATATCTGGCGATATCTGGCTTAATAAAATTGACGGATCTGTAAATAAGAATCCAAAAGTTGAGATTCAGGCTTCAGGCAATTGCGAGCCTCAAAAAAAGAAGTTCTAGGTTTTATCTAGACTAGGGATGCTACGAGTAGCGCCAAAATAATTATAGCAACAGGCATATATTTATCTATTTTCTCAACAATGGGATTTGTTTTTTTATCTTTCATAATTTTTAGTTAAATAGTACCTGGTACTTTAGTAAGTAGATTTGCCGCATAGTTTAAAGTGTTACTTTATTTTTATCGAGCTTTTCGTAATTCTCTGTAAATCTTATTAAGTTTCTTCTTCTTAATTTCCTTTACAGTCTTTCTCTTTAAACTAGCAAGCGAAGATTTTTTTGCCCTTTCGCCTTTATCTATAAATATTTCCTATAAATAGTTTTAATCATTCTAATTAATAGTAACAAATTTTTATAAAAACTCTACAATAATCAAACTCATATGATTGTTGAAAAAAAACAGATCCCTAAAACACTAATTATTTTCTTAGATATTGAATCTTTAAGAACTGGCAATGAGCTTGAAAATATTTATGAGGAGTTTTATGAGCTAGTAATATCTGCTGGTGCAGAGATAGTTGAGAAGAGTATAAGTAAGCAAAAGGCACCTTCAGTTAGTCATTTTATTGGCAAAGGAAAGCTTGATGAGATTAAACATCTTGTAGAACTCTCTTGTGCTGAGCTAGTTATTGTTAACCACCAATTATCAGCATCACAAGCAAGAAACCTAGAACTTCAGCTTAAAGTAAGAGTTATCGATAAGACAGAGCTTATCCTTGATATATTTGCCTCAAGAGCTACTACTCATATTGGTAAGCTTCAAGTTGAGCTAGCTCAACTTAATCATTTATCAACAAGACTAATAAGAGGTTGGACCCACTTAGAAAGACAAAAGGGCGGCATTGGCTTAAGAGGTCCAGGAGAGACGCAGCTAGAGACTGACAGGCGTCTTATTGGCCATAGAATCAAACGTCTTAAGAGTCGTTTGGATAAATCACACAAACAAAAGCAGCTAAATAGCTATTCAAGAAAAAAAAGTCGTAATAAGTTAGTAGCCTTAGTTGGCTATACCAACGCAGGCAAGACAACACTCTTTAATCGCCTAACAAATAGTAAGCAGCTAGCAGAAGATAAACTTTTTGCTACTTTAGATTCAGTAACAAGAAAAAATATAGATCCTGAATTAGGTCCAATATTATTCTCAGATACTGTTGGGTTTATTTCAGACCTTCCAACACAACTAATAGAATCATTTAAAGCTACGCTCGATGAATTACAGTCAGCTGATTTGCTTCTCCATGTTGTCGATATATCGGACATAGATCACAGACAAAAAGAATCTGAGGTTAATAAAATTTTAGAGGAACTTAAACTTGAATCTATACCTCAAATTAGAATTAATAATAAGTGTGATTTAAAGGGAATATCTCATCAGGTAAAAAAAGAGGAAGAGAAAGAAGTTTGGATTTCAGCTGAAAAAAATAAAGGCATAGAAGATTTAAGAGAAATGATAAACACCAAGCTTTTCAATGGCATATACAGGGGTTGGATTTCACTAGAACCATCTCTTGGGAATATAAGAGCCAAACTATTTAGAATGGGTTGTGTAGATGAAGAAAAAGTTTCTGATACTGGAAAAATATATACCTACATTCATATAGGACAAGATGAGCTTCAAAGTTTTATAGATATAGAGGGGTTTGCTCTTTGCGAAGACAAAGATATAATTTTAAAATCATAAGGAGTTTTTAAAAATGAAAAAATTAAATAATAAGTTAGATGTAATTACACAGCCATTAATGAGCCTAGCACTTTGGTTGCCTAGAATCGCACTTGGAGTTGCTTTCTTTTTTCACGGATACGGAAAACTTCCAGCTCCATTTATGATGGTTGAACAGCATAGAATGGTGACTTGGTTTGAGAGTGAATTTTTGCCTATGCCAGAATTCTTGGTCAATATGGTTATTTTAGGTGAAATGGCAGCTGGCATTGGAATAATCCTAGGTGGAGTAGTGGGAATTTTTTCTGTTAGTTGGGGGAACCTACTTACAAGGCTATCCGGGGTCCTGGTCGTAATAATAATGACTTGTGCTTTATATTTAGCTCATTCTGAATGGTTTACTACTCTTAGTACTAAATTTGTAACTAGCGAGCAAATGTTCCTATTAGTGCTCGGTTTATTCTTTGCAATTAGAGGAAATAAATAATTTAGACTTTCTCTAAATTTCTCTAAATTTCTATCAATAAAATTATTTATTAATTTTCTACAAATTCTCTTGCATTTGTAAATGAGAATCATTATCATTCACCGGTATAAATGAGAATCATTCTCATTTAAAGATTAATTTTAAAAAAGGAAAGATATGAAAGCAGCAATTCATGACACACTCGAAACAAAATCAATATTATTTATATTATTTGTTTTAACTATTTTATCAGTTAGCACTTCAGTACAAGCTAACGATGAGCAGACTGTTGAGTCTGTAACTATTATTGGAACTAAGGAAGATGTAAAAGAACTTCCAGGTTCTGGTGCGGTTATAACCAACGAAGATCTTCAAAAGGCAATGGATACTGATATTCATAAAATATTATCAGCAGTTCCTGGGGTTTACTTTAGAACTGAAGATGGTTATGGCTTAAGACCAAACATCTCTATTAGAGGAACTTCAATAGATAGATCTGCAAAAGTAACAATCATGGAAGATGGTGTTCTTGTAGCTCCAGCTCCATATACTTCATCTTCAGCATACTACTTCCCAACAACAGGAAGAATTAATTCAGTAGAGGTTCTAAAAGGGCCAGCAGCTATTAGCCAAGGACCAAGCACTATCGGTGGAGCTATTAACTTAATTAGTACGCCAATCCCAGAAGTAAATTCAGGAAAGCTTGTACAAGAGCTTGGACAAAATGGAATGACTAGAACACATGCATATTACGGAGGAACTCAAGGAAATCTAGGAGCTCTTGTGGAAGTTCATGAGCATTCAAGTGATGGGTTTGATAGCATTGCTAATGTAGGTGGAAATACTGGTTTTGATAAATCTGATCTTATGCTTAAAGCAAAATATGAGTCAGGCATTCATTCTGTAACTTTTAAATATACAGAACTTGAAGAAGTTTCTGACCAATCTTATGTTGGTCTTTCTCAAGCAAGCTTCATGTCTAACCCAAGAGAAAGATATGGCATGACTCAATACGACGTTATGAACAATGATGGAGAGCAAACATCACTTACTTATGTTGGTGATTTTGATATGTTTGACGTTGTTGCTACATCATGGAGCAACGATTACCACAGAGACTGGTTCAAAGTAGATAAAGCTAATAACTTAAAAGCACATGGCGTGAGTAATGGAATTAACAGTGTTATTTCTGCTGCAAACAGTGGAAACGTTAATGCTCAAGCAATTCTTGACGGTACATTAGCTGTGCAAGTTAAGTTAAAGCATAACAATAGATTCTACACAAACGAAGGTATGCAGTTTAAAGTTTCAACTGACATCCGTAACCATGCAATTACTTTTGGATATAGAGATATGGAAGATTCAGAAAGCAGATTACAAAGCTATGAATGTTTTGATCAATCATCATCTGGAACTAATTCTTCATTAACATCATGTTCTACAGGTTATAAAGGTTCTAATAATAGATTAAGAGTTTCAGAAGCTACTTCATTTTATATCGAAGATACTATAACAATGGGTGACTTAGCGGTTACTGTTGGTCATAGATCTGAAGAGTATGATCAAGTAGAAAATAGATGGGATGATGGCGTTCCAACAAGAACTGTTCTTGCTTCAGGATATCCAAAAGCAAAAACTGGTGAATACTCTACTACTGGCTTTGGTGCAACTTACGATGTTAACGAAAACATAAAGCTTGTATTAGGTTTCCATGAAGGTATGTCACCAATATTTGGTGGAGATGCAGAAGAAGCAGACAATACTGAAGCTGGTGTTAGGTACTCGAAAGGAACAACTGACTTAGAAGTTATGTATTTCTCTAGTGACTACGCAAGTCTTAAAGGTGAATGTAAAAACTCATCTGGTGGCGATTGCGATGCTGGTGATATATTTGATGGCGGAGCTGTAGATGTAACTGGATTAGAAGTTGCTGGCTCATGGTTATTTGAAAGAGATGGAGTGTCTTACCCAGTAGGGCTAACTTACTCATCAACAGATGCTACATTTGGAACTAGTTTTGACAATGGCGACTATTGGGGAACCGTTGCAGCTGGTGACGATGTTCCTTATATACCAAGCAAATCATTGGCGCTAATTGTTGGTTTCGTAACTGATTCGGGACTAAATGGAAGTGCTAGATTTGTTGCTAATGGAAGCTCATGCTCAACTGCAGCATGTGGGACTTACCAAACAATCGATGCTCATAACTTCTTAGATTTAAGCCTAAGAAAGTCACTTAACGAAAGTATGGATGTTTACATGATTATGGAAAATGTTCTTGATAGTGAAGATATTGTTGCAAGAGCACCTAAAGATGGCGCAAGGTCTCAAAAACCTGCAACGATGAAAGTTGGTTTTTCATACGAATTCTAATTTAATTTAGAAGCTAAAAGGGTGAGTAGCAATACTCACCTTTTTTTTGAAATAAATTTTTAAATTTCTCGTAAGAGATATGCAAATTTAATTATAATAAAGTACAATTACGATTCAAAATGGGGCTATAGCTCAGCTGGGAGAGCACCTGCTTTGCAAGCAGGGGGTCCGCGGTTCGATCCCGCGTAGCTCCACCATTTTTTTATATGATATGAATAGATTAATAAATCTAAACAAAAATTCTCATAGTTTAAATAAGAAATTTTTACTTCTATTTCTTATTACAGCAATTCCGTTAATGGCTTCCTCTGATGAGAAATTTAAAGTTATTACAACATTCACCGTTATAGCTGATATTGCTCAAAATGTTGCAGGTGATGCTGCAATTGTTGAATCTATTACCAAGCCAGATGCTGAAATTCATAACTATCAAGCAACACCAGGTGATATAAGAAAGGCCCAAGGCACTAATCTTATAATTTACAATGGATTAAATTTAGAATTGTGGTTTGATAAATTCTTTCAAAATTTAAATAATGTTCCTAAGGTAGTTATAACGAAAGATATTAAACCAATGGGCATTTCTCAGGGTCCCTATAAAGGCAAACCAAATCCGCATGCCTGGATGTCAGCACCTAATGCTTTAATTTACATTGAAAATATTAGGCTAGCACTTACCCAGCATGATCCTAAAAATGCAGATACTTATAATAAAAATGCTAAAAATTATTCTGAAGAAGTCCTTGCAGCAGTTGCTCCTTATAAAAAGATAATTGCAGATCTTCCGAATAACAAGAAATGGTTGGTAACTAGTGAGGGAGCTTTTAGTTATCTAGCAAGAGACTACGGACTAAAAGAACTTTATTTATGGCCTATTAATGCAGATGGTCAGGGAACACCGCAACAAGTAAGAAGACTGATAGATCAGATAAGAGAAAATAATATAGAAGTAATTTTTAGTGAAAGCACTGTTAGTGCTAAACCAGCTCAACAGGTAGCAAGAGAGACGGGTGCTGAATATGCAGGAGTGCTTTATGTTGATTCGCTAAGCTCTAAGAATGGTCCTGTTCCTACCTATATTGATCTCTTAAGTGTTACGCTAAGAAATATAGCAAATGGCTTAAGTGATTAGTGAATGCTCTTGAAATAAATGATATTACCGTTACCTATAAGAACGGTCATACCGCCTTATACGATGCAACTGTAAGTATTCCACATGGCTCTATTACGGCATTAGTTGGTGTTAATGGCAGTGGTAAATCTACATTATTTAAGGCTATTATGGGTTTTGTTACTCTTGCAAAGGGTGATGTAAAAATTTTAGGTCAAGATGTAAAAACAGCCCTTCGATCAAATCAAGTTGCTTATGTCCCTCAAAACGAAGAGATCGATTGGAATTTTCCAGTTCTAGTTAAAGATGTAGTAATGATGGGACGCTATGGCTATATGAACATGCTTAGAATCCCTAGCAAAAATGACAAAAAAATAGTTGATGAATCCCTTCAAAGAGTCAGCATGGTCGAATTCAAAGATAGACAAATTGGAGAGTTATCAGGCGGTCAAAAGAAAAGAGTATTCCTTGCAAGAGCGTTAGCACAAGAAAGTAAAATTATTTTACTTGATGAGCCTTTCACTGGAGTCGATGTAAAAACTGAAGACCAGATTATGAGCTTATTAAGAGAGCTCAGAGAAGATGGAAAGGTGATGCTTGTCTCGACACATAACTTGGGCAGTGTTCCAGAATTTTGCGACAGAGCTATTTTAATTAACGAAACTATTCTAGTTTCAGGCACGACTCAGGAAGTCTTTACTCAGGAGAACTTACAGTTAGCTTTTGGTGGAGTCTTGCGCAGATTTGTTTTGTCTGGAAAAGATCTCCATGACGATGATGATACAAGAGAGGTAACTGTTCTCTCAGATGATGAAAAACCTGTGGTTATCTATGGTGAAAAGGAGCCTAATTCATAGTGATAGAGGCTCTTCTATTACCTTTTAACTACTCTTACATGGTTAATGCGATATTTGTAAGTGCTTTAGTTGGAGGCGTTTGCGCATTTTTATCAGCATATCTTATGTTGAAGGGTTGGTCTTTAATCGGAGATGCTTTATCTCATTCCATAGTCCCTGGAGTAGCCGGAGCATATATGCTCGGTCTTCCATTTTCTGTAGGTGCTTTTTTTTCTGGCGGCCTTGCATCAAGCGTAATGCTTTTTTTAAGTCAGCGTTCAAAATTAAAGGAAGATACTATTATTGGACTCATATTTAGCTCTTTTTTTGGCTTAGGACTTTTCATGGTTTCCCTATCACCTACTTCTGTTGATATTCAAACTATTGTTTTAGGAAATATTCTAGCCATTACACCATTTGATACTATCCAACTACTAGTGATAAGTTTTGTTACTATTTTTGTCTTATTTTTTAAATGGAAAGATATTTTAGTAGTTTTCTTAGATGAAAATCATGCAAGAACAGTAGGCATTAATCCTAATTATATAAAAATTTTATTCTTTACTTTATTAAGCGCCTCAACTGTTGCAGCCTTGCAAACAGTAGGCGCATTTTTAGTAATAGCAATGGTAGTTACCCCAGGTGCAACTGCTTATTTTTGGAGTGATAGGTTCGGAATAATACTATGTATTAGTGTCATGATTGGAGTATTTTCCTCATTACTAGGTGCTTATTTAAGCTTCTTTATCGATGGCGCTACTGGAGGAATTATAGTTTTACTTCAAGCAGCTATTTTCACATTAAGTTTTATTTTTGCGCCAAAGCATGGGTTTTTAGCTTCTAAAAGAAAAAGAAGATACAGATTAAACCCATTGGACTCAATACCAAGATAGCCTATGGATATTCTTAACATTCTTGCAGAACCTTTTACTTACACTTTTATGCAACAAGCTTTCTTCATTGTATTATGCGTATCAGTGCCTACATCACTACTCTCATGTTTTTTAGTTCTAAAAGGCTGGTCTTTAATGGGAGACGCTATCTCTCACTCAGTTTTACCTGGGATAGTTCTAGCTTATCTTTTAGGTTTTTCATATGCCATTGGAGCCTTTATGGCCGCAATGATCTGCGCATTTTTGATAGGCTTCATCAAGGATAACAGTCGACTAAAGGAAGACACGATTATGGGAGTTGTTTTCTCAAGTATGTTTGCTTTAGGGATAGTTCTTATGACAAAAATTCAGTCAGGCATTCATTTAGATCATATTCTTTTTGGAGATGTTCTTGGCTTAAGCTGGTCTGACATTAAAGAATCAGCTGGAATTGCTTTGATTGTGGCTATCTGTATTTTTTTTAAAGGTAAAGATCTTATGCTTTTTGTTTTTGATAATAATCATGCCAAAGCCATTGGATTAAATGTAGGATTTTTACAGTATGGAATCCTTATTTTACTCTCACTTACTATAGTAGGAGCACTTAAGGCAGTTGGAATGATTCTTGTAATTGCTTTATTAATAACACCTGGAGCAATAGCTCATCTTGTGACTAATCAATTTAAAAATATGATTTGGGTATCACTTGCGACATCAGTCACAATGTCTTTCCTAGGGGTATACGTTAGTTTTTATATAAACAGCGCCCCAGCTCCAACAATAATTATGTTATTAACTGTTACTTTTATAATTGTTTTTTTCTACAAGAGCAGAAGAGTAAAAAAAATAACATCTCTTTCAAGCTAAAACTTAAAAACCCTTAGTATTTTTATCAAGAGATGAAGAAAATACATCTTTTAATAGTTGAACATTTTTAAACCCAGAGTATGAAGGTCTTGTAACTATTGCTAATTCTCTGTGAGGCCCTGGCTCATCAAGAAGGGCTTTAGAGATTGAGGAGTTTGAATTTACTAATTGTTTAATAGCCATATGAGGAACCAAAGTTGAACCCATGTTTCCAGCTACCAATTGAGTTAATGTCGTTAGACTAGATGCCTCCATTGAGTACTGCTTATCACTATCTATCCTGCATGCTGCTAAAACATGACTTTTAAGACAATGACCATCATCTAAAAGCATCAATTCAGATAGATCTATTTCTTTTGCTTTTATTTTCTTTTTACCTGTTCCCTGATTCTCTTTATGGCTAATATAGTAAAAATTTTCTTCCCAAAATTTAAATGAGAGCAACCCATCAAGCTTATAGGGCATAGCAAGAATAGCCATATCTATCTCACCATTATTAACTTTACTAACAAGAGAGCTTGATTGAGCCTCTATAATTTTTAATTTTAGTTCTGGAAATTTCTTTTTTAAAGATGGAAGAACTAAGGGGATAAAGTAGGGTCCAACAGTAGGAATAATTCCAAGAGTAATTGGCATGCTTAAAGGATTTTTCTGATCCTCACTAAGTTGATTGATATCGCTTAATTCCATCTTAATGGTTCTAGCTTTTTTTAGTACTTCTTTTCCTAGGCTAGTAACTATGACTTTTTTACTAGTACGTTCAAATATTTGAATGCCTAATTGAGCCTCCATTTCAGAAATTGCATTACTCAGAGTTGATGGGGATACATAGCAGGCATCTGCAGCTTTTTTAAAATGCAGTTCCTTTTCTATAGTTAGTGCGTAATGTATTTGTTTAAGAGTGATCATTGGTATTTTAGTATGTTCATTATAATCGAATATTGAATACATAAATAGTGTATTTAATAATACCTAAAAAATAGGTAGAGTGTATATATACAATTTTTTTATTCTTCAGGGGAGTAATTTTATGAACAACGAAACAGAGGGCAAATGCCCGGTAATGCATGGCGCTTTGACTACTAACAGCTCTACTGGAACATCTAATAGAGATTGGTGGCCTAATCAATTAAACCTTAGTATTCTTCACCAGCATGACGCTAAATCTGATCCTATGGATGAGGGCTTTGATTATAGAGAAGAGTTCAATAAAGTAGACTTTAACGCTTTAAAGGAAGATTTAAATAATCTTATGACAGACTCTCAAGACTGGTGGCCAGCTGATTATGGTCATTATGGACCTTTCTTTATTAGAATGACTTGGCATGCCGCAGGAACATACAGAAGTACTGATGGAAGAGGTGGCGGTGGAACTGGCGCTCAACGTTTTGCTCCACTTAATAGCTGGCCTGACAATGGAAACTTAGATAAGGCTAGAAGACTTTTATGGCCGATTAAACAAAAATATGGAAAACAAGTTAGTTGGGCTGATCTATTAATTCTGGCTGGTAATGTTGCAATAGAATCCATGGGCGGTAAGACTTTTGGTTTCAGTGGAGGTCGCCCAGACATATGGGCACCTGAAGAAGATATTCATTGGGGTGCAGAAAAGGAATGGTTAGAAAATGAAAGATACAGCGGTGAAAGAGATTTAGCTAACCCTCTTGGGGCAGTTCAAATGGGCTTAATTTATGTTAATCCTCAAGGTCCTGATGGAAATCCTGATCCACTTGCAAGTGCTGTAGATATCCGCGAAACATTTGGACGTATGGCAATGAATGATGAAGAAACAGTTGCATTAGTTGCTGGTGGACATACATTTGGCAAAGGTCATGGCGCAGGCCCTGATGATCATGTTGGTACAGAACCAGAAGGTGCCGCAATGGAAGAGATGGGTTTTGGCTGGATGAGTTCTTATGCTTCAGGTAAAGGTAGAGATACTATTACCAGTGGGTTTGAAGGTGCTTGGACTGCTAATCCAACTCAGTGGGATAACGGCTATTTTGACTTACTATTTGGCTATGAATGGGAAAAGGTAACGACACCTGCCGGAGCTATAGTTTGGCATGCCATTAACCCAAAAGAAGAGGATCTTGCCCCAGATGCTGAAGATGCATCTATTAAAGTTCCTACTATGATGACAACTGCTGATATTGCTCTTCGTGAAGATCCATCTTACAAAGTAATCTCAAAACGTTTCCATGAAAATCCTGAAGAATTTGCAGATGCATTCGCAAGAGCATGGTTTAAATTACTTCATAGAGACATGGGTCCAAAAGTTAGATATATGGGACCAGAAATTCCATCAGAGGAATTAATTTGGCAAGACCCTGTTCCAGCAGGCAATGTTGATTATGATATTGACTCTGTTAAAGCAAAGTTATCTGAAAGCGGACTCAGTATTCAAGAAATGGTAGAAACAGCTTGGGCTAGTGCTTCGACATACAGAGGATCTGATATGAGGGGTGGCGCTAATGGTTCTAGAATTAGATTAGCACCTCAAAAGGATTGGGAAGTTAATAACTCTAACCAGCTTCAAAAAGCTTTAAGCATATACGAGGCTATTTCTACTGATACAGGGGCATCAATCGCTGATGTGATTATTTTAGCTGGTAATCATGGAATTGAAATGGCAACTGGGGCTAATGTTCCATTTAAACCAGGAAGGGGAGACGCATCACAAGAACAAACTGACGCTGATTCCTTTGCATCGCTTGAGCCAGTATCTGATGGTTTTAGAAATTTTCATAAATCTGGATTGGCTGTTTCAGCTGAAGAAATTATGCTGGATAAAGCTCAACTTCTTGGATTAACTGCTCCTGAAATGACAGTACTTCTAGGTGGAATGAGATCAATTGGTATTAGCTCATCAGGTCATGGAGTTTTTACAGATGATAAAAATAAAATGTCCAATGATTACTTTAGTACATTGCTAGACATGTCAGTTGAATGGAAGCCTACTGCAAATGAAGATTCATATGAAGCTTTTGATAGATCTTCTGGTGAAAAAATAAGGACTGCCTCAAGAACAGATCTTGTTTTTGGTTCGAATTCTCAATTAAGAGCATTGGCAGAGGTTTATGCTTCTAATGATGGACAATCTAAGCTTGTAGCTGATTTCATTAGTGCTTGGAATAAGGTCATGAACAATGACCGTTTCGATGTGTAACAAGACCTATTAAAGTAAGTCTATATAGGGCTGGTTAGATTAATTTAACCAGCTCTTTTTTAGTTAAAGACTATAGTTTTAGTACCATTAATTAGAATTCTTTTTTCTGCATACCATCTAACAGAGCGCGATAAGACCGTTGACTCTATGTCATTCCCTTTTCTTGTAAAGTCATTAGCATTGTCACTATGATTAACCCTTTCAATATTTTGTTCTATGATGGGACCTTCATCTAGGTCACTAGTAACGAAATGTGATGTCGCTCCAATTAACTTAACTCCCTTGTCAAATGCTTGATGATAAGGCTTGGCTCCCTTGAAGCTTGGTAAAAAGCTATGATGAATATTAATACATCTACCTAACCACTTACTACTGAAGTCAGTAGAAAGAATCTGCATGTATCTTGCCAATACTATTAATTCAGCCTTATTTTTCTCTGCTATAAAATTAAATTCTTCTTCTTGTTTTTTCCTAGACTCTTCATTTTTTTCAATCGGTAGATAGTGAAAATCAATACCGTGAAACTCTACAATCTCTCTGTAAGTCTCATGGTTTGAAATAACTCCGACTATTTCGATTGGCATATCTCTGAATTTAGTTCTATATAAAAGATCATTTAAACAATGACCTAATTTTGATACAGCGATGAGTGTCTTAATCTTCCTTCCCTCAAGATCAATTGACCATTCCATTTGCAGGTCGATTGCAAGCTGTTCAAACTCATTAATTAGTTTTTCATACGCATTGGAATCTTCTTCGATGGTAAATACAGTCCTAGAGAAAAAAGTATTAGAGTCAACATCAGAATATGATTGAACATCTGTTAAAAAAGCAAAGTTTATATATAACAAGCTCGTAACTTTTGACTGAATACCAGATGTATCAGGACAGGAGAAAGTTAATATATAGTTAGCGTTCATTACTAGAATCTTATAATAGTTTGCGATACTAAGATATTGTTTCTTCATAATAGTCATTGGGCTTATAATCTCAACATTATGGATAGAGAGTTATGGGCAGTAATAAAAAATGAGATTGATCTTAGGGTAGAGGCTGAGCCTTCACTTGGATCATTTTTACACTCGTTAATACTTTCTCAAAAAGATCTTCTTGCAGCGGTTGCATCTATACTTTCATCTAAGCTACATAGCGATGCATTATCTGCGATGGACATAAAGAAATTTATATTAGATGTTTATACTGATTGTGAAGAAATTGGACCAGCTTTAGAGGCTGACTTAAAGTTTTTTAAAGAACAGGATCCAGCTTGCAGCTACTACTCAACTCCATTACTTTTTTATAAAGGCTTCCTAGGTCTTGCCTGTTACAGGGCGGCTCACTGCTTATGGAATGATCAGCGACATACTATGGCATTATTCTTCCAAAATAGAGCCTCTGAGGTTTTTGGATTAGACATTCACCCTGCTGCAAAAATTGCAGGTGGAGTAATGATCGATCATGCTACTGGGGTCGTTATTGGTGAGACAGCAGTTATAGAGTCAAGAGTATCAATATTTCAGGGTGTTACGCTTGGCGGCAAGGGATTTGAATCGGGTAAAAGACATCCAAATATAATGAAAGGGGCGTCTATCTTTGCTTCAAGTACAATCCTTGGAAATATCACTATTGGAGAAAATGCAGTTATAGCTGCTGGAAGCTTGGTCTTGAAAGATGTTCAAAGAGAGACAACAGTAGCAGGTATACCTGCAAAAGAAGTAAACAAAATAAATATTACCAACGAAAGTTGGGATCCAGGTAATTCAGGACTATAAAAATGATTAAATATATTGGTAATACACCACTTATAAAACTTAAATACTACTCAGAAGAAACTGGATGTAATATTTATGGTAAAGCAGAGTTTATGAATCCAGGAGGCTCTGTTAAGGACAGAGCAGCAAAATATATTCTTGAAGACGCAATGTCTAAAGGGCTAATAAGAACAGGAGGAACAGTGGTAGAGGGAACAGCGGGTAATACCGGAATTGGTTTAGCTCTAGTTGGCAATGCTCTTGGATTAAAGACCGTTATCGTTATTCCAGATACTCAAAGTGAAGAAAAGAAAGCAACTATAAGAGCATGTGGGGCTGAATTGATCGAAGTTCCAGCTGTGCCGTATAAGGATGAAAATAATTACGTTAAGTATTCAAAAAGAGTAGCAGAGTCTTTAGAAAATCCAAATGGAGTTCTTTGGGCAAATCAATTTGATAATATAGCTAATAGAGAAGGGCATTATAACGATACAGGCCCTGAGATTTTTAACCAACTTAATGGAGAGGTTAATGGTTTTATTTGTTCAGTAGGAACTGGTGGAACCCTAGCTGGGATAGCTAAGTTTCTCAAAGAAAAGAATGAATCTACTCAAATAGGTCTCGTTGATCCCTTTGGAGCATCCCTATATTCATATTACAAAGATGGCGAGCTTAAATCAGAAGGCTCATCAGTAACTGAGGGAATAGGCCAAGGAAGGATTACAAAAAATCTAGAAGATTTAAAGATTGATTTTCCAATAAGACTTTCAGATCAAGAAGCTTTAGATGTTATGTTTAAAATGGTTGAAACCGAGGGGTTATATCTAGGAGGAAGTGCCGGTATGAATGTTGCCGGAGCAATCCATTTAGCAAAAGAGATGGGGCCTGGAAATAATATTGTTACCATTTTATGTGACTCAGGATCTAGATATCTAAGCAAACTTTATAACAGAAATTTTCTCGTAAACAATGAGCTGCCTTGTCCTGAATGGGTTTAGCTACTAGCACTCTGCATTAAATTAAATCTCTGGTACATAGATATTAGACTTACTATTAAGATATTAATTACAAACTGACCTATCAGAAGCTGAGTTGACAGAATTTCAATATTTAAAACCCCTAAATAATAAATAGCTAATATTCCAAGTACAGAAAAATTAAATATTGAAGCGTATGCGTATTTAGTGCCCTGAAGTAAGAAAGCAGTTAGTGAGCTAAGAGCTGTAATAGTAATAGCGAAAACAATTATTTCATTATAAGTATGCTGAGGTAGGAAAAATAATACTGAACCCGATACTGCGATTGTAAATAGCATTTGAAAGAAACTAAAAACTTTAATATCACTTGAAACCTCTGGATTATATTTTACATAAAACTCTTTTGGATCTTTTTCCTCTATGCAGTCCTCTGGCCTCCAGTATGTTTTTGAATACCAAACTTTTACCTTATCACTCCATTTCTTTGTTTTAATCGAGTCACTAATCATAATGGAATAGACTTGAAGGTTTGCCCAAATAGGATTCCAGCTATTCAATGCGGTTGCTGTTCCATAAACTGGTACAACATCTGGCAATCTTGCTGTGTATGTTCCAAACATTCTATCCCAGATAATAAAGACGCCTCCATAATTAGCATCTATATATTCTTTATTTTTTGCATGATGTATTCCATGGTTCATAGGAGTAATAAATATCTTTTCTAAAAATCCTAAATGCCCAATATGTTCAGTATGAACCCAGAATTGATAGACCAGGTTTATGCCAGCAACTGTTACAAAAACTTCTCCAGGAACTCCTAGGATTATCATTGGCATGTAGAAAATCCACTTCCACAACCAGCCTGTACTTGTCTGCCTTAAAGCAGTAGATAGATTGTAATCTTCTCCATGATGATGAACGCTATGTGTAGCCCATAGAATCTTTATTTCATGATGTAGTCTATGCATCCAATAATAAGAAAGGTCATATAAAAGGAATGCGATAATCCAAGTCATAGGATTTGCAATAGATAGAAGCTTAAGATTCAAAGAAGAACTGATGTACATAAAGATAATACTTTGCACCCCAAGATTTAACATAGTAGGGTATCTGCTTATCATTCCAAGTGAAATACTCGTAAAGGTATCACTTAGTCTATAGGTATTTTTACCTACAGATCTTCCATAAAAATACTCTACAAGTATCAATAAAAAGAATACAGGAACTGCAAAAGTTATTATTAAAGATTTATCTGTGACTATCATAATTTCTCCTGCAAAATTATTGTGTTAGTTATTATATATATAATTATATATATAA
>CAJXAZ010000017.1 GCA_913050015.1 uncultured Gammaproteobacteria bacterium | reverse complement strand
TTAGAGCCACAAGTGCAGTTTAAAAATTTAGGCAATACATACTTATCATACAAACTCATAGCTAAAGTATATTGCAAAAATATAAAACTATTTACTTAGATATAAAAAACTTATTAAAATTTGAATTCACTGTATTAAAAATAATAATCTTTAATTACAATGAAATGGCTCCCGAAGTTGGGATCGAACCAACGACCAATTGATTAACAGTCAACTGCTCTACCGCTGAGCTATTCGGGAACGCGGACGTGCATTATAAGTAATTTTTAACACAGAAGTAAATGACAAAATCACTAAAGGTTGTATCTAATTTCGAACCAGCAGGAGCTCAGCCTGAAGCTATCAAAAGTTTAGTGGCTGGTTTGGAGGATGGATTGCTTCACCAGACCCTTTTAGGAGTTACTGGGTCAGGTAAAACCTTCACTATGGCCAAGGTTATTGAGGAAACTCAAAGACCAGCAATTATCATGGCGCACAACAAAACTTTAGCTGCGCAGCTCTATGGTGAGTTCAAGGATTTCTTTCCAGAGAACTCTGTAGAGTACTTTGTATCTTATTACGACTATTATCAGCCGGAAGCTTATGTCCCTACATCTGATACCTATATTGCAAAAGATGCATCTATTAATGAGCACATAGAGCAGATGAGACTATCAGCAACCAAGGCACTGCTAGAAAGAAAGGACACTATAGTCATAGCCACGGTATCTTCAATCTATGGACTAGGAGCTCCTGAGTCCTATTTAAAAATGGTAGTTCATTTAGATAGAGGAGATGTAATCAATCAAAGAGACTTCTTACGACGTCTTTCAGCATTGCAATACACTCGAAATGATATGGATTTTAGAAGAGCAACTTTTAGAGTTCGTGGCGATACTATTGATATCTATCCTGCTGATTCAGATAGTGAAGCATTACGAATAGAATTATTTGGTGATGAGATTGAAAAGCTGGCATGGTTTGATCCAATCACAGGAGCTATTATTAATGAAGTGCCAAGAGCAACTATTTTCCCAAAGACACATTACGTTACTCCTAAAGAAACAGTTTTAAATTGTATTGATAGTATTAAAGAAGAGCTAAAAGAAAGATTAGATTATTTAAGATCTATTAATAAGTTAGTTGAGGCGCAAAGACTTGAAGAAAGAACTAACTACGATATAGAAATGATGAGAGAGCTTGGTTACTGTCAGGGTGTTGAAAATTATTCGAGGTATTTATCAGGAAGAGACCCTGGCCAATCGCCACCATGTCTATTTGATTATATTCCTAAGGATGCCATTGTTTTTATCGATGAATCTCATGTTTCAGTGCCCCAAATAGGAGCTATGTACAAAGGTGACCGCTCAAGGAAGGAAACCCTTGTAGAATATGGCTTTAGACTTCCTTCTGCCATGGATAATAGGCCGTTAAAGTTCGAAGAATGGGAGCTTGTAGCACCTCAGAGAGTCTATGTATCAGCCACGCCTAGCAGGTATGAAAAAGAGCATCAAGATAACCTTGTTGAGCTATTAATTAGACCAACAGGCCTCACAGATCCTGAGGTAGAAATACGCCCAGCTAGCAACCAAATAGATGACGTCATAGGTGAGTGCAACGAAAGAATTGCTATGAAGGAAAGAGTCCTTATCACCACTCTTACAAAAAGAATGGCCGAAGATCTTACAGATTATTTATTTGAAAATGGCATTAAGGCCAGATACATGCATTCAGATACTGATACCGTTGAACGTGTGGAAATTATTCGCGATTTAAGACTTGGTGTATTTGATGTCCTGGTCGGAATTAATTTACTTCGTGAAGGTTTGGATATTCCAGAGGTTAGTTTAGTTGCAATTCTTGATGCGGATAAAGAAGGATTTCTTAGATCAGAAACAACTATGATTCAGACTATTGGAAGGGCAGCTAGAAACTTAAGAGGGAAGGCTATCTTATATGCCGATAGAATGACGGGCTCTATGGAGCGAGCAATTGCTGAAACCGACAGAAGAAGAGCTATTCAAGAAAAGTACAACGCAGAAAATAATATCACCCCAAAATCTATAACTACCAAAATAAAAAATATTATGGAAGGTGCAAGATTAGTTAAAGGAAAAGATAAAGTCAGGAAGGAAGATATTGAAAAATCTCTACCTTTTAAAATCAAAGATGACTCAATTAAAAACCTAGGTGAGAGTATTAAAAAGATAGAAGATCAAATGTATATCTATGCAAAAGAAATGGAATTTGAGAAAGCAGCTCAGTGTAGAGATAAGATAAAATATCTTAAAAGAAGGTTAATCGATCTTTAGAATTTGTACATGAATGTGCCGCCATTAAGTCATAGTAATTCTTAATTCTGTAAACATAATCTATGGCTTGTTGCCCTCTAGAATAATTATTTACGTCAACAAGATTTACATCCTCACCATTAATTTGTTTAAGCTTATCCTCTATATCAAACCATGTTAATTCTGATGGAATCTTATCAATCGTTTTAGATATATTGATAATATTAGTAGGTCCAAGATTATAACTAGCTAGAACTATAGATAATTGATCTCCGGTAGTTTTTCCGTAAATATTCTTATCCATTAAAATGGCCAAATACCTGGCGCCACCTTTGATATTTTGCTCAGGATTTAATCTTTTTTCAACACCAACTAGGGCTGCAGTTTCAAGAGTAACCATCATCATGCCTCTAACGCCCATGTTAGATTGCGCTCTTGGATCCCATTGAGATTCTTGAAAGGATATGGCAGCTAGCAAGTCTGTATTTATAGAAGTTTCAAGTGATGCTTCATCAAACATTTCGCTATAAAGTGAGTAGCGAGTTTCTAAAAGTTTTGAAAATTTTTGTTGAGCAAAGTTGTTTAGTGGAGAGTTTTTATAAACTTCATTAAGCTGACTTTCGCATAATTCTGCTTGTCTCTTTTCTTGGTCAAAATAATCACACGCACTCAAAAATAATATCGTTGATATGCTAAAAAAAACTTTAAAGATATTAGTCATTTTTAATTATTTTTTATAAAAGACTTTATAATTGCTCTATACAATATTTCAGACCGAGAGAAGTGTCAAAGACTAATACCTTTATATTGCAGGGCAAGAAAAGTTTTTCAGACTCCAAGCTTGAGCAACTTAATCTCGACTTCAACAAATTTAATAATCAGGAAGCTCAAATTACTTCGAGTGAGATTTATATTCTTGCTTCTAATAATGAAAAACTAAATTTAGAAGAACTTAAAAATATATTAGATGCTGAAGATTTAATGAAGTCATTTTCATTTTTAATTGGCCCTAGATCAGGAACAATTTCACCCTGGTCATCAAAGACAGAAGATATTATTAAAAATGTAGGCGCAAAAGATGTCGATAGAGTTGAGAGATTTTATGGTTTCGATGTCTCAACATTTGAAAATAACTCAAATTTAGATTTATCCATGTTTTTTGATCGTATGACTCAAGCTATCTATTCAGATTTTAATGATTGCAAAGATTTCCTTAACAACAACCCTCAGAGATCGGTAAGTATCATTGATATTATTAATGGAGGTGTTAATTCTCTTAAAGAAGCAAATAAGAAATTTGGCTTTGCTTTAAGCCAAGAGGAAATTGATTATCTTTTCAATTTTTACTCACAAGCAGTCAGAAACCCTACAGATGCTGAGTTAATGATGTTTGCTCAAGCCAATTCAGAACACTGCCGTCATAAGATATTTAACGCAGAATGGACTGTAGATGGCGTTTCTAAGGACAATACACTGTTTGATCTAATTAAAGAGACAAGCAAGCAATCACCTAAAGGGGTTATATCAGCCTACAAAGATAATGCGGCTATTACAGAAGGTGA
The DNA here is from genome assembly GCA_913050015.1 of uncultured Gammaproteobacteria bacterium. Lineage (GTDB taxonomy): Bacteria > Pseudomonadota > Gammaproteobacteria > Magnimaribacterales > D2472 > SCGC-AAA076-P13. The sequence goes on along the minus strand of CAJXAZ010000017.1, from coordinate 13,921 downwards.
AGAGGTAGAACGACTTAATCTTAATGATGAAAATAAATATGATTTTGTATCTGACAAACTTAACTCAACTATTAAAGTTGAAACTCATAATCATCCTACGGCAATTTCTCCTTACCCAGGTGCGGCAACAGGTTCTGGGGGTGAGATAAGAGATGAAGGTGCTACAGGTAGAGGTGCTAAGCCAAAAATTGGATTAGTTGGGTTTAATGTTTCTAGCTTAAGAATTCCATCCCTTAATCGAATCTGGGAGGGCGATGAGCATAAGCCAGAGAGAATTGCATCGCCATTAGATATTATGATTGAAGCTCCTATTGGTGCAGCAGCTTTCAATAATGAATTTGGCCGACCTTCAACACTTGGTTATTTTAGGTCTTTTGAAACTGCTTTTAATTCAGAGCATAAAGCTTTCGGATATCACAAACCTATTATGTTAGCTGGCGGTATTGGCGAAATTAGAGATAGAAATAACTTTAAGCTCCAAATAGCTGAGGATTACCATGTCGTCGTATTGGGAGGTCCAGCAATGTTAATTGGTCTTGGAGGAGGGGCAGCTTCATCAGTATCCTCAGGTGATAGCGACGAGAACCTAGATTTTGCATCAGTTCAAAGAGATAACGCTGAAATGGAAAGAAGATGCCAAGAAGTTATTAATATCTGCTCATCACAAGACGAGAGTTTTATAGAGTTTATCCATGATGTTGGCGCAGGAGGCCTATCTAACGCCATACCTGAACTTGCTAAGGACTCTGATTTAGGTGTTTATATTGAGCTAGATAAAATTCCTAATTCTGATAAATCTATGTCTCCTATGGAGATTTGGTCTAACGAATCTCAAGAGAGATATGTCATGGCAATCCATCCGGATAATAAGAATGCATTTGAAAATATTTGTAAAAGAGAAAGATGCGTATATGCATTTGTAGGAATAACGACCCTCGAGCAGTCAGTTAAGCTTTATGACTCAAGAACTGACTCATATCCTGTGGATGTTCCGCTTTCTATGCTTTTTGGAGATCTTCCAATTACAGATATTTCAGTTAAATCTCAAAAACCTTTAGTAATTAATGAATCAAATCCAGGTGATTATTCTTTTGCAGAGTCGCTTACAAGAGTTCTTCAACATCCAACAGTTGCAAGTAAATCCTTTCTAATAACTATTGGAGACAGAACGGTCGGCGGTATGGTGGCTAGAGATCAGTTTATTGGTCCTTATCAAGTTCCTGTTTCTGATTATTCTATGAGCTTAAGGTCGTTTACTTCGAATTCAGGAGAAGTTCTGACAATTGGTGAAAAGCCAACACTCGCAACCAATAACCCAGCTGCATCGATGAGAATGGCAATGGCTGAAGCTCTCACTAATATGTCAGGTGTATTTATTAAAGGACTAGATCAAGTTCAAGTCTCAGCAAACTGGATGGCTGCAACAGGGGAAGAGGTTGAGGATATTGCTTTAAGAGAAGGAGTTGAAGCGTTATCTAAATGTTGTGTTGATTTAGATATATCTGTTCCAGTCGGCAAAGATTCCTTATCTATGAGAACAAAATGGGATGAAGGTTCGGTTGAGCATGTCGTAAAAAGCCCTCTATCTGGAGTAATTACAGCAATGGCTCCGGTAGCGGATGTTCAGATCTCAATTACGCCTGAATTAAATACAAAGAAATCATCAAAAATTATTCATGCAACTCTTAATAATAATAAAAGATTAGCTGGCTCTATTTTTTCTGAAGTGAGTCAATCTAGTTATCTAGATACACCTGATGTTGATGACATGACAGCTTTTAAAGAGATGTTTAATGCAATTCAATATCTTGTAGCACAGAATAAAATTCTTGCCTTGCATGATGTTTCCGATGGTGGTCTGGCAGCCTCATTACTAGAAATGGCTTTCACCAAAAAAATTGGTATGGATATATTAATCAAGGATCTTGATGCAAAAGATTTAAATAGGTATTTCTTTTCTGAGGAAATAGGCTTGGTACTTCAGGTAGATGATGCTCACATAGATGAGGTCTCTAGTGTCCTTATCTCGGCAAGCTCAATTGTAAATATAGTAGGAAATATATCCGCTTCAAAAGAATTCACTATCAGTAATTCTACTGATAACTTTTACAAAGAATCTATTACAGTGCTAGAGAAACATTGGAGAGAAGCATCTCATGCTATTCAAGCTATAAGAGATAATCAATCTATTGCAGATTCTGAGTTAGAACTTCTCGATGATGATAATTACACCGGTTTGTATTCAAAAGAATCATTCGATGGAGCTAATCTAAAAACTTTTCATATTAGTAAAACAAAACCTAAAGTTGCTGTACTAAGAGAACAAGGTGTAAATGGCCAAATGGAAATGGCTGCTGCATTTACTTTGGCAGGTTTTGAGGCAGTAGATGTTCACATGCAAGACCTTCTTGATAATAAAGTTAATTTAAAAGACTTCAATGGATTAGCTGCCTGTGGTGGTTTCTCATACGGTGATGTTCTGGGTGCAGGGGGTGGCTGGTCTAAAACAATTCTTCATAATAATTTGGTAAAAGATCAATTCGAAAGCTTTTTTAATAACGAAGCTACGTTTACTTTAGGAGTTTGCAATGGATGTCAGATGGTCTCTAAATTAAAAGATATCATCCCTGGAGCAGATTACTGGCCGAGCTTTGAGAAAAATCTTTCAGACCAATTTGAAGCAAGATTAGCCCAAGTCAAGATTACAAAGAGTGATTCAATTCTTCTTTCAGGTATGGAGGGTTGGTCTATGCCAATCGCATCAGCGCATGGAGAAGGGCTTGCCAAATTTAATGAAGGTGACTTGGAGCAATTAAGAAATTCTAATCAAGTGGCATTAAATTTTGTAGATTCAAACGGAGCAAATACTGAGACCTATCCACTTAATCCTAATGGCTCTGTTGATGGAACCTCAGGAATAACAGCAGCAAATGGAAGAGTAACTATAATGATGCCTCATCCCGAAAGAGTGTTTAGAAAACTTCAGTTAAGCTGGAAACCAGAGCATTGGAATGAATACTCGCCATGGATGCAAATTTTTATTAATGCTAAAAAGTTTAGCGAGAACTCTTAACTACCAAAGATTAATATCTTCATCTCTGAATATAAAGTTACCTGTTTTAACATCTTCTAGGTATAGCTTTAAAGTCCTTTCAACAGTAGGGAAGGCTAGTTCATCCCATAATATTTCATCTTCACTGAATAATTTTACTTCCATGCTTTCTGAAGTAGGTCCAAAATTTTCATCAAGAAGATCGGCTAGGTAAAATAAGTGAACTTGGTTGATATGCGGCAAACTAAACATTGTGTATGGCATTATTACCTTTGCCTCAGACATAGTTTCTTCCATAGTCTCTCTTAGAGCGCCAACTTTGAGGGTTTCAGCATTTTCCATAAACCCTGCTGGAAGTGTCCAAAGACCTTTCCTAGGATGTATATTTCTTTTTGCCATTAATATTTTACCGTCTCTAATACAAAGAGCACCTACTATCATATTTGGGTTGGTGTAAAAGATATTATTACAATCAGGGCAGCAATATCTTTTGATATTATCGTCTTTTGGAGTTTTAAATTCTATTTTTGAGCTTCCGCAATCTGAACAGTATTTCAATTTTGTACCTTAAATAATAAAGAATATGAATGCTTAAGAAGTTAAACTTAGCAATATGATAGACAGCATAAAGCAAAAGCTTGAAAAATTAAATCCTCTAAAGCTCACTGAATATAAAAAAGCAGGAGTTTTTATAGGTATTTTGCACTATGGAGAATACCTAAAAGATCCTGAGATTATTTTTACACAAAGGTCTTCTTTAGTTTCCACTCATCCAGGTGAGGTAAGTTTTCCTGGCGGAAAGTGGGAAGAAGGAGATATTGACCTTTATGACACTGCGGTTAGGGAGTCTTTTGAGGAAATAAACCTTGATAGAGATGGTATTACTAAGTTGGGTTCATTAAATTTCTTAATCTCAAGACATAAAATTGAAGTCCATCCATACATAGGATTAATCAATAGCCAACAAAATCTAATAGCTAACGAAGAAACGGAAGTCATATTCTCAGTACCTTTAAGTTTTTTATTAAACAAAGCCAATGTTGAATATCATGAAATGGATAGAAATAATCTAAAGATAAAGATCCCTAGTTGGGTTTATAATGAACATAGGATATGGGGACTAACTGCTATGATTACAGCAGATTTTTTAAATACTTGTTTTAATGCAGGCATAGAGACTGATTTAGATGGCATCAGGAATCAATATGATAATTAGCTTAGAGGATAAAATATTACAAACAGAAGGTAATGACTTTTGGATTGCACCTAATGCAACGGTTATAGGCGATGTATATCTATCGAAAGATTCAAGTATTTGGTTTAATGCAATCTTAAGAGCTGATAACGAGCAAATATTTATCGGAGAAGGTTCAAATATTCAAGATGGCTCTGTCATACATACTGATCCAGGCTTTAAATGCACTATTGGCAAGTACGTTACTGTTGGCCATATGGCAATGCTTCACGGCTGTGACATTGGCGATGGAAGCCTTATAGGAATAGGCTCTGTAATTTTAAACGGTGCAAAAATTGGTAAGAACTGTATTATTGGTTCTAAGGCCTTAGTTACTGAGGGAATGGAAGTTCCGGATGGGTCCATGGTTTTAGGAATACCAGGTAAGATTAAAAAAAGCTTATCACCGGAAGAGCAAGAGATGGTTCCATTAGGAGCACATCACTATATAGAGAACTATAAAAAATATAAAAATTTACTAGATAATTAAATTATGAATACCAGTGAAATCAGAGAAACATTTCTAAATTTTTACAAATCAAAAGATCATCAGATTGTCGATTCTAGTTCTTTAATTCCAGTTAATGACGACACTCTATTATTTACAAACGCTGGAATGGTTCAATTCAAAGATGTATTTCTTGGAACTGAGAAAAAGAAATATGTAAAAGCTACATCCTCTCAAAGATGTATAAGAGCTGGTGGAAAACACAATGATCTTGAAAATGTTGGATATACATTAAGACATCATACTTTTTTTGAAATGTTGGGTAATTTTAGTTTCGGAGATTATTTCAAAGAAGATGCTATTAAGTATGCATGGGAATTTCTAACTGAAGTTCTCAAATTAGAAGAAGATAAGTTATGGATATCTGTATACAAAGATGACGATGAGGCAGCAAAAATTTGGGAAGAAGTTATTGGAGTAAATCCTAATAGGATTGTCAGGCTAGGAGATGAAGATAACTTTTGGTCTATGGGCGAAACAGGTCCTTGCGGACCATGCTCAGAAATATATTACGATCACGGAGATCATATAGAGGGAACTCCTCCTGGTTCAGATGGAGATGAGGGCGATAGATTCGTTGAAATATGGAATCTTGTATTTATGCAGTTCAATAGAAATGAAGCTGGAGAGATGACTCCACTGCCTAAGCCTTCTGTTGATACAGGTATGGGTTTAGAGAGAATAACAGCAGTAATGCAGGGCGTTAACTCGAATTATGAAACTGATCTATTTAAGGGCCTAATAGAGGCTTCTGAAAAAATTCTAGGCAATAAAGGCAGCGTATCTCATAAAGTTATTTCCGATCATATAAGATCAACTAGTTTTTTAATTGTTGATGGTATTACTCCTGAGAATGAAGGCAGGGGATACGTGTTAAGAAGAATACTAAGAAGGGCAATTCGTCATGGTTATAAGATGGGAGCCACAAAACCTTTTTTAAATGAGCTTGTCTATAATCTATCCGACCTTATGAAGGATGCATATCCTGCTATTGATGAGAAGAAAGATCATATTTCTTCCATTATTAAAAATGAAGAAATAAAGTTTTTTGAAACATTGGGCAAAGGCATCAATATTCTCGATGAAGCAATTAATAATTTAAAAGACAAAACAATACCTGGTGAAGTGGTATTCAAACTTCATGACACGTTCGGTTTTCCTTTTGATTTAACAGCTGATATAGCTAGAGAAAAACATTTAGATATTGATGAAGATGCTTTTAATGTATGCATGGATCAACAAAAAAAATCATCTAAAGCAGGGAGTAGTTTTGTTTCTAAACTTCCAGCTGCCTCAGGTGTGGATGAAACTATTTTCTTGGGATATGAAGATCTAAAATCAGAATCTAAAGTATTAGTGCTATGGATTGATCAGGAAAGAGTAGATGAAGCTAATGAAAATCAAGAAATTTTTATAGCATGTAATCAAACACCTTTTTATGCGGAATCAGGTGGACAGGTGGGTGATAAAGGAAGATTTTCTTCAAGTAATTCATCTGGAGCTATTTTAGATTGTAAAAAACAAGGAAAAGTCTTCATACATAAAGCACTGGTAGAAAAAGGTAGTCTTAAGGTCGGTGATGTTATTAATATGAATGTTGAAAAAGATAAAAGACTTGCAACAGCCATTCATCATTCTTCAACACACTTACTGCATTCTGCTTTAAGAAGCATCTTAGGTGAACATGTTCAGCAAAAAGGTTCATTGGTAGATGAGAGCAAGTTACGTTTCGACTTTTCTCATGGCAAGCCACTTTCAAAAGAAGAAATAGATTCTATTGAGGAGATTGTTAATAACGAGGTTCTAAATAATGTTGATGTTTCAACAAAAATTATGAAGCTGGATGATGCAATGAACTCTGGAGCTCAGGCCCTGTTTGGAGAAAAGTATGATGAAGAGGTTAGAGTTCTAAGCATGGGATCAGACTCATTCTCTGTTGAGCTCTGCGGAGGAACTCATGTTAAGAGAACTGGAGATATAGGAGTTTTTGTTATTACAGCTCAATCAAGCGTAGCATCAGGAATTAGAAGGATAGAGGCAGTAGCCGGTAAGAAAGCTTTATCTTATATTTCAGAAATTAGAAAAGTAAACAATAGCCTTCAAGAAATATTAAATACGCCTGTTGATGCTATGAATGAAAAAATTCAATCTTTAATTGATGAAAATAAAAAGTTAAAAAAATCAGGCGGAGTAACTTCTTCAAAGGCAGATGTAGTCTCATCTGATGTAATGGATATCGATGATTGGAAGTTGGTTGTTGAGCATATTTCAATTGAGGATGCTAAGCAGCTTAGAGGCCTGGTAGATCAAAAAAAACAAAGTCTTGATAAGGGCTGCGTAGTTTTGCTTAATTCTCATAACAATAAGGTTGCTATAGTAAGTGGCGTTACTGATAATCTTCTCGATGTAATTTCTGCAAAAGATGTTGTTTCTTCACTATGTGAAAAACTAAATGGAAGAGGTGGTGGACGACCAGATTTTGCTCAAGGTGCGGGAGAATCAGAAAACATAAATGAATTCGTGACTTCTATTCCAGCTTTAGTAAAATCGCTCGCAAAATAACAAGTAATAATTATGCCTAATATTATTGTTCAAAAATTTGGTGGGACATCTCTAGGTACGGAAGAGAGAATCGCAGCTGTAGCAAAGATAGTCAAAGAAGCATCTCAATCTGCTAATGTTATTGTGGTTGTTTCCGCTATGAGCGGAGAAACTAATAGGCTGATTGAACTAGCTAAAAGCTTTGGAGATGATCCAAGTAAAAGAGAGTTCGATGCTCTTATCTCTACTGGTGAAAAGGTAAGTGCTGCTCTATTGGCAATGGCTCTTCATCAAATTGATGCTAAAGCAAAGTCATACACAGCCTCTCAGATATCAATGAAAACAACTAATAGCTACTCCAAAGCGAGAATACTTGAAGTAGATGGTAAGAAAATACAAGATGCCCTAGATGAAGGTATTATTCCAATTATTACTGGATTCCAGGGAATTACTGAATCAGGTGATGTCACCACTCTTGGAAGAGGTGGCTCTGATACAACAGCTGTTGCTATTGCTGCACAAATGAAAGCAGAACGATGTGATATCTATACAGATGTTGACGGTATTTATACAACAGATCCTAGGGTAGTTCCTGAAGCTAAAAGGCTAGATACTATTACGATGGAGGAAATGCTTGAAATGGCAGGCCAGGGAGCTAAAGTAATACAAATTAGAGCGGTAGAATTTGCGAATAAGTACAAAGTACCAGTTAGAGTTTTATCAAGTTTTGAGCCTGGCGATGGTACGCTAATATCTCTTGAGGAGAAAGATATGGAAAATGGGTTAGTTTCTGGAATAGCTTTTCAGAAGGATCAAATGAAATACACTCTACATGGAGTTAGCGATACTCCTGGTATTGCTTATGCAATCTTAGGCCCTCTAAGTGATGCTAATATCGAAGTAGACGTTATAGTTCAAAATGTAAGTGTTAATGGAAAAACAGATTTTACTTTTACTGTGTCCAAGGAAGATGAAATCTCCACAACAGGCATTATAAATAAACTAAAAGATTCTCTAAATTTTGATGATCTATTAATTGATTCAAATATAGCCAAAGTTTCTTTGGTTGGAGTAGGCATGAGATCTCATGCAGGCATAGCTAGTAAGGCATTTAAAGCTTTATCTGAAAACAAAGTTAATATTCTTATGATAAGTACTTCTGAAATTAAAATAACCATCGTTATAGAAGATAGTTCTGTTGAAACAGCAGTTAAAGCCCTTCATAGCTCATTTGATCTGGATAAATAATATGTATGACCTAATTTTAAAGAACTGTAATATCGTAAATGAAGATTCAATTTATGAATCAGATATAGCAATTAAAAACGATAGGATTGAATTAATCAGCACTAATATAGAAGCAGAAGCTAAAGAGGTTATAGATATTAATGGGCGATATGTCATGCCTGGATTGATTGATGACCAGGTTCATTTTAGAGAGCCAGGACTTACACATAAAGGTGATATAGCATCAGAATCATTTGCAGGACTAGCAGGCGGAGTTACTAGTTATTTTGAAATGCCAAATGTAAATCCAGCAACTACATCGCTCGAAAATTTAGATAAGAAATTTCAACTAGCAAGTCAAAGATCACTTTCTAATTACTCATTTCATCTTGGCGCAACAAATAGCAACATAGAAGATATTAAAAATGTAGATATAAACAAAGCGGCAGGTTTGAAAGTTTTTATGGGAGCTTCCACGGGAGATATGCTTGTTGATAGCATAGATGCTTTAGAGGGTATTTTTAAATATTCTCCTTTAAATATTGTTACCCATTGTGAAGATACTCCAAGAATAAGAGCAAATGAGAAAGCTTTTTATGCTAAATACGGAGACGAATTATCAGCTATACATCACCCTTACATAAGAGATGCAGAAAGCTGTTATCTATCAAGCTCAATGGCTGTTGATCTGGCTAAAAAGCATTCAGCAAACCTACACGTTTTCCATCTTTCAACTGAAAAAGAAATGAGCTTATTTACAAGCGGACCTGTTGATAATAAAAAAATAACAGCAGAGGTTTGTGTTCATCACCTTCACTTCAATAATAGCGATTATGAGAGACTAGGGAATCAGATTAAATGCAATCCATCTGTAAAAGAAGAATCTGATAGACAGGCTTTAGTTGATGCAGTAAATCAAGATAAAATTGATATTATTGCAACTGACCATGCGCCTCATACTTGGGATGAGAAGAATATGAAATATGTTGATGCTCCTGCAGGACTACCTTTAATCCAGCACTCACTTCAAATTCTATTAGATTTTTATCATGATGGAATTTTTTCACTTGAGCAGATTGTAAGAAAAACTAGTCATAACACAGCCACAAGATTTCAAATTAAAGACAGAGGTTTTATAAGAGAGGGTTACTATGCTGACTTTGCAATTGTTGATATAGATAAGCCCTATACAGTTAACAAGTCCAATATTTTATATAAATGTGGTTGGTCACCTTTTACAGATACTACTTTTAAATCTTCAGTTTTCATGACTGTTATAAACGGCAATATTGCTTTTAGAGACGGTCAAGTAAATCAAAACTTACCTTTTGGTTCTCAAATTGAATTTAATAGGTAATTAGATAGTTTTTTTATACCTGCAAAGGGTTATAATCCTTCATCGATTTCGGAGAGTTGGCTGAGTGGTCGAAAGCGCCTCCCTGCTAAGGAGGTATATGGGTAACTGTATCGAGGGTTCGAATCCCTCACTCTCCGCCAGTTATATCAGCAATCTTATAAACTATTTGCTAGACATCCAAAGACCAGTCCCAATTTTTAGTCATTTGAAATTTAGATATTTTTTTAACTCAGCAAGTCCTATAATAAAATTATGGAAAAAAATAACAATCTAACAAATTTTATTGCTGGCTACTCTATAGAAGTAACTCCTAGAGCTTTGTCAAAGATTGATAATTTAGCAGAAATTCTTCCTAAGGGAACAAGGGTATACATAGCCCATATAGAAGGAACCCCTATAGATGAAATGGTAAAAACTGCACAAAAAATTCATGACGCAGGATTCAAATCAATGCCCCATTTCCCAGCAAGATTAATTAAGAATAAGAGTGTTCTGGAGGATTGGGTAACAAGGTATAAAAATGAAGCAAACGTAGAGGAAGCTCTCCTGATAGCTGGAGGATCTAATAAACCTATAGGTGATTTTGATTCATCAATCCAATTAATAGAGACAGGCGTATTCGATGCTAATTGCTATAAAAGACTTCATGTTGCTGGCCATCCAGAAGGAAATAAGGATATTGATACCGGCGGCTTAAATTTAAATGTAAACAAAGCGCTTTCATGGAAGAATGAATTTGCAAAAAGAACAGACGCTCAAATGGCTCTCACAACTCAATTCTGTTTTGAGTCCTCAGTAGTTGTAGATTGGGTGAATGAGATTGAAGCGATGGGTATAGATATTCCGGTTCATATAGGGATCGCTGGCCCTGCAAAATTACAGACTCTTCTAAAGTACGCAATCGAATGTGGCGTGGGTGCATCAATGAAAGTTCTGCAAAAAAGAGCGAGAGATATTACTAAGTTACTTCTTCCTTATAATCCAAATCAAATACTTGAGGAACTTAGTGAGATTAAATCAAACAATCCTAACTTCAATATTGAGCAGGTACATTTTTTCCCACTTGGCGGTGTTAAGCGAGTTACTGATTGGGCTAACGAAGTATCAGAATAATTCTGAAAGCATACATCTTGCAGAGCCACCACCATATCTTTCGACAGTCTCTAAATCTGTATGTAGTATTTTAGAATAGAATTTATCCAATTCATTTTTTTGATCACCTTTGAGAGCTGAATAAGCAGTAGATGACATTATTAGAAATAAATTTCCATTATTATCTCTTGCCTCTAAGGCATTTCCACAAAAATTAAGTATTTGCTCTCTTGATATTTCAACTACGGAGTGATGCTTTGAAACCTTTTCCTTTATAAAGTCACGATACTCTGGCTTTATGACTTCATAGCATATTCCTATAACCTCAGTCCCAATGAACATAAATACATCGGTGTGATATATAGGTGAGCCTTTATGACTCTCAGTTTCAACCATAACGAGCTCATATGAATTTTCAGAACACCATTGAACTAAAAGATTCCTATCCGTCCTTGGTGATAATCCTGAGTAAACAATCTTATTTACTCTATCAAAAACCATACTGCTAGTTCCCTCTAAAAAAATACCTTCTTTTTCATAGCTTGAGTAGTCCTTGGTAAGCTCATATGTTTCTTTTAAATAGCTAATCATTTCAGGCGATTTCTCAGTTCTTCTATTTGGCGCCAGCATACTAAAAATTTGCATACTTTTATCCTCAAATGTAGTGAACCAATTAGGGAATATATGATCAGGACATTCACTGCTTCCAACAAAAGAAGTAATAGTTATTCCATTTTTTTCTAACATTACTTTAAAACGATTAAATTCACTAAGAGCCTTGAGTGTAATTATTTTTGTATCTTCACTTTCTTCTTCAGCTTGATAATGATTTGATTCTATTGTTTGAGAGTTTTTATAAAAAATTGAAGGCTCTACCATGAAGATATGATTTGTAGATTGGTTACTCATTATTGTCTCTAGAGGAATTCTATTAATGGGCATAGAATACACCTATGGATAAAACTTTACAAAGCACATATATTGAAAAAGAAGCACTGTATGGAGCAAGCAATTATTCACCTTTGCCTGTTGTTTTAGAGAAAGGAGAGGGAGCTTACTTATGGGATATAGATGGTAATAAGTATCTTGATATGATGTCAGCCTACTCGGCAGTAAGTCACGGACATTCTCACCCTGAGCTAGTTAAGACACTTCATAATCAAGCAAAAAAACTAGCAATTTCTTCAAGAGCTTTCTATACAGAGCCCTTCGCAGCTTATATAGAAAAGCTATCAAAATTATCAGGTTTTTCTGCTATTTTACCTATGAATACCGGTGCAGAAGCAGTAGAAACAGCTATTAAAGCAGCTAGAAGATGGGGCTATTTTACAAAGGGAATACCTGACAATAAAGCTGAAATTATAGTTGCTGATGGAAATTTTCATGGTCGAACAACAACCATTGTTGGGTTTTCATCTGAAGAAGAATATAAAAAAGGATTTGGTCCTTTTGGAGGTGGTTTTTTAACCGCTGATTACTGTAATAATAATTGTGACTGTCAGCAGGCATGTATTAAATCAATAGACTCTATTAAAAACTTAATTACTAAAAATACTTGCGCAGTATTAGTGGAGCCAATTCAGGGAGAAGGGGGAATAATTATTCCAAAAGAAGGATGGCTTAAACAATTACGAGAGATTTGTACTGAAAATAATGTACTTATGATTCTTGATGAAATTCAATCAGGCCTTGGTCGAACTGGAAAGTTATTTGCTTACCAGCATGAGGATATTATTCCTGATGGTTTAATTTTAGGAAAAGCACTTGGGGGTGGACTGATGCCAGTCTCTGCCTTTCTAAGTTCTAGAGAAGTAATGGATCATTTTGATCCAGGCTCACATGGATCAACTTTTGGCGGCAATCCCTTGGCAGCATCGGTGGCATCAAAGGCATTAGATCTTCTTTACGAAGATAATTTAATAGATAACAGTCATGAATTAGGATTGTTCTTCCTAAAAGAACTCCAGAGCTTAAATTTCTCATTTATAAAAGAAGTAAGAGGAAAGGGCTTATGGATAGGCTTGGAGCTTCATAAATCTAGCATGCCTGCTAAAGATGTTTGTAAGTTATTGCTAAAAGAGGGCATGCTTTGCAAAGAAACACATGAGACTGTCATCAGATTTGCACCTCCTCTTATGATTAAAAAATCTGAAATTGAATGGGCTCTCTCTAAAATTAAAAAAGTCTTTTCTTCAATCTAATTTATAATACTTTTATGAAATACATATTTAATACTTCTAATAAGCCACTAAAAGATTACCTCTTTGAATTAAAAGAGATCTGCATTATCGAGCATGAAGATAATTGGTTTAAAGAAAAAACACATACCAAGCTATATCCAAATATTGAAGATGCAAAAGCAAAAGTTGCTAAGCCTCACTATTGGATATTAAATTCAATTGATGACTATGAAGAATCAGATGATAAGGAAGCGGCATTATTTGATTTAGGCCAATTAGTCTTTAAGTCTAATTACTATAGTCAAAAGCTTACGTCTGAGAATGAAAACCTAGAAGCTAAAAAAGATCTTGTATCTTCTCTTATAAGCTTAGGATTGCCGTTAGATAAAATATCAGAACAAATAATATCAATGGATACTCCCAAGTACGCAAGACTTGAGGTTTCCAAGGATGAGGCTCTAGCTACAATTACAGAATGGTCCTAATTTTTTAATGTCTACAGAATTTCAGAAGTTAGTCTGGGATGAGATTGATAAGATTCCACTTGGTACTACTAAATCATATAAAGAAATAGCCGTCATACTAGGCAGACCTGATGCTGCAAGAGCTGTAGCAAATGCTTGCGGTAAAAACCCCACACCCATAACAAGGCCTTGTCATAGAGTTATAAGGTCGAATGGTGATATTGGTGGTTACAGCGCCCCTGGAGGCGCTATAACAAAAAAGAAGC
>CAJXAZ010000016.1 GCA_913050015.1 uncultured Gammaproteobacteria bacterium | reverse complement strand
AATTTCTCCTGCAAAATTATTGTGTTAGTTATTATATATATAATTATATATATAACTACTTATCTATCTTTAAAAAAGACAGTGAGCCAATTGCATTAGCAAATTCTCTATTTTTAATATAAGCAGCTGTTACTCCTGCAAGCTCTAATCTTTTATCTATAGCCGATGTAACAGATTTAAGTAAGGAAACTCTCCCTACAAAATAGACCTTATTAACTCCAATGAGCAGGGCATTTAAATAGGCTATCGTGCCTATGACCTCTCCAGTCATATTCATAAGAGATGCTGCTATATCTTCGTGAGTGAATTTTTTTAAATCCCTTGCTTTAGAAAAATTTGATGCAGTTATGTCAGGATCAAGAGAGCCAATATCATTTACAACTTCACCAATAAGAATATCTAGAGTATTTTTATCTCCATCAAAAGCCATGCTATCTATTTTTTTAGAATCTTTCGTATCGACGAGCAAGTTTGATAATCCCTGAAGAGTACCGCCGCCAAAAGAAATACCACCTAAGTGATGAAATTCACCATTAATATAACTAACACATGCAGTTCCGGTTCCCGTGCTTACAACAACAAATGAATCTTCTTTAATGTTGTAAATTTCTTTTGCGCCACTTCCTATAGCGAACACCTCATTCACCTTTGTTATAGCTATTGAATTATAAGATTCTGGGAGATTGCTTGATTTACCCCCAGTTACTGCAATATTCTCAATCTCTAAGTTGGTGAGATCTAATTTAGAGAAAATAGTATCCAATAACTTAGTATCAATATTATTTTCAGATGCAAATGTATGAAATGTTAAAGTACCATTATTCTCAATGACTAAATCAGTATTGGTGATTCCAAAATCTATACCAATATTCATTTTTAATTATGAGAGTTAATTTCTTTATTTCTTTCCATTAAATCTTTCATAAGATTTTTTGGGTTACTGTTACTTGCATTTGGCCTTAGTCTTGCAGGAATCATTCTTTGTGGATAATAATTATTTTCAATATCCGTATCAGCTATTTCCCAAAAAGGATCTACCACTATCGATGTTATTTTAATCTTAGATCTTTTTAACCATTTAGCTTCTTTAGGATTTTTTCTCCAAATCTCCGCAGGAATCTTAATTACTTCGCTTGTTCCATCTTCATAATCTATTTGTAAGGGTATTGGCATTACTAGACCGCCTATATTCTTAAAATCTAAAATGTAGTAGAGCTCGTCTTTTTCAATAGCAATTTCAAGCGCCTTCTTTTTCCATTCAGGGTCGCTGTTATTTTTATCGTAAAGATCATCTAAAATATCATCATAGTCTCCCATTTCCCTTTTGGAGGGAGTAAATGGATCATATTTATCATATATATCTAGCAGCTCCGGTCTAAGATTAACTCTTTCGGCTATTTGTTCAGACTTATTTCTTTCATCAAAAAGCATTTTTGGCTGATTATTAAAATCATCCCTATCTTTCTTAAGGTTGTCAGCAGGGTTTAGGGAGTCCAATGAGGCCTCATATACGCTCTCTAGAGCTATATCTACATGATCTGTAGAGAAGAACCAGCCATTCCAGAACCAGTCCAGGTCGACCCCAGAGGCCTCTTCCATGGTTCTAAAAAAGTCATATGGAGTAGGGCGTTTAAATCTCCATCTATTACAGTATTCTTTAAAAGCTAAATCAAACAACTCTCTACCCAAAACGGTTTCTCTTAAAATTACTAATGCAGTTGCTGGTTTAGCATAAGCATTATTACCAAACTGCAATAAAGATTCAGAATTTGTCATTATAGGTACTTGCTTTGAGCTTTTCATATAATCTGTTATCCATCTAGCCTCACCTCTTCTAGACCTATATTCTAAGTCCCACTCTTGCTCTGCAAGATATTGTAAGAAAGTATTTAGGCCCTCATCCATCCAAGTCCATTGACGCTCATCTGAGTTAATAATCATTGGAAAGTAGTTATGACCAACTTCATGAATTACCACGCCTATTAAAAACTTCTTCTCACTTCTTGAGTAGGTTCTTGTTCCATCTTCTTCAAGATCAGTTCTGGGTCCATTAAAAGTTATCATTGGATATTCCATACCACCAACAGGTCCATTTACGCTTTGAGAAGTAGGGTATGGGTAATCGAAAGAAAATTTTGAATATACTTCCATGGTATGCATAACTGCTTCTGTGGAATATTTAGACCAAAGAGGCTCACCTTCTTTAGGATAAAAAGACATAGCCATCACCAAAGGATTTTTAGCAGATTCTTGCTTAAAACCAGCTGCATCCCAAATAAATTTTCTAGATGAAGCCCATGCAAAGTCTCTTACATTATCTGCTTTAAAGACCCATGTTTTCGTATTTTTTGATCTTGATTTTTCATTCTCAAGCGCCTCATCTGGAGTCACTATAAACATAGGCTTTTCAGATCTCTTGGCCTTATCTAGTCTTTTTATTTGTGTTTTTGACAGTACATCATTTGGATTTTGAAGAACGCCAGTTGAAGATACAATATGATCTGAAGGTGCTGTTATAGAAACTTCATAATCCCCAAACTCTAAAGTAAATTCTCCATTACCAATAAATTCTTTATTATGCCAACCTTCATAATCCGTATATGCAGAAATTCTTGGGTACCATTGAGCTACAAGAAAAATATCATTGCCATCTTCAAATGACTCATACCCATTTCTAGCCCTTACAGCATTTTCTTCAACGAGTTGATATTCCCAATCAATTTTAATATCTATTGATTTGTTGCTCGTCAACGGTTTGTCTAAATTCACCCTTAACAAGGTTCCAACTAAATATGTTTTAGCCACTTTATTATCAATCTTGACTTCTAAGTTCTTAAGACCTCCATCAAAATTATCAGTAAAGTTATTTTTTCTAAGAGCACTAAAAGAAATACTATCTAAACCACCAAAAGTAGCAGTTAGGTTTTTTATAGAGTCTTTCTTAAATATATTTTGATCTAACTGAATCCATACATACTTAAGATCTAGCGGTGAATTATTATGGTAAGTAATAGTCTCAGAGCCATTTAGAGATCTATTATCCTCATTAAGAGCAATATCTATCTTGTAATCAGCTTTTTGTTGCCAATACAGCTTTCCTGGCTCACCAGTTGCTGGTCTGTATAGGTTTGGATCAGGAAATTTTTCTTCTAACTGCCTAAATTTATCTTCAAAAGACCCTTTAGATTGATGGGTGTCATGAGCAAAGCTAAAAGACGAGAATAAGATAACTACAGAGAGTATTTTACTTATCTTCATTTGTAACTTCCTCTGATTCACCTTCAATAATATTATCAGGATTATTGTTACCAAATCTATTTATTCTATTGTCTCTATCAGTTTGTTTTTTTGATGCCTTTACTTTGCCTAGATTAAAAAAGACAAACAATGAAAGGACTGCAAGGCCGCCAAAAATTATTGAGTTCATTATCTACTTCTAATTTTTGATAGCAGGCGAAGTATTTCTAAATACAGCCATACCAAAGTAACCATTAATGAAAAAGCTCCGTACCACTCCATATATTTTGGAAGTCCTTTTTCGACACCTTCTTCAATATAATCAAAATCTAGAACTAAGGATAAAGAGGCAATACATACTATGCCAATTGAAAGACCAATACTCATTAGAGATCCATTAGTTGGTGATAAAAGGCTTATACCCGCTCCAAAAAAACTCATTACAAAGCTAACCATGTAGAGTATGAAAATACCCCCAATGCCAGCTCCAACCATCAACTTAAAATTTTCCGTTGGCTTTATTAATCCACTTTTATAACAAATTAGCAGAGATGCAAGAATACCAAAAGTTAGGCCTATTGCTTGAATTGCAATTCCATCAAATTGATTCTCATACATCAACGTAATACCTCCGAGGGCAACACCCTGAGCCAAGGCATATAAAGGAGCAGTTGAACCTGCCTTTTCTTTACTTCTAAAAATTGTAACCATGGCAAGAATAAATCCAGTTATTGCAGCTGGAAATATTAATGAAGGGATATTCCATCCAATAATAGCGCCTGTAAAACAAAGAGATAACAAAATTCCTGTTTTATTGACAGCTCCATCAAGTGTCATTTGCTCACTTAAGGGTAAGCTTTGTGTGTTGGCTTCAAAACCTCTGGTGAAGGCTGGATTGGCTGATCTACCAAAAGTATTTAGTGCTGAATGCTTAGACATATTATTTTCTCTCCATAAATGAGGTTATATATTAGTTAGGTATGGTCATAAAAACAAATTTAAAGAGATTTTTATAGGTTTTTAATCCATTTTCTGATTAATTCTGTTCCTTCTTTATGTTCAAGCGCTCTGCCTGATTCCGGCATCATTATGCCGGGATCAAGTGACTGCATTCTATAAAAAAGAATTGAACTATCTGGATCACCTGGAACAATTGAATAGGTAAGGTTATTACTTGCACGGCCTGCAGCAATTGGTTTTTTGAAGACTCCTAGATGAATTTTTCTATTTTCTGTAAAATCTAGATAGAGACCAGTCGTGTCTGCTGACCCTCCCTTTATATGACAATGCCCACAATTAATATCTAAGTAAGATCTTGCTCTGCTGTTCATTGAGGCTAGCGTATTAGTCCAATCTGTCATTGCCTGAACTTTAATACCTTCTTTAATCCAACCTTGTTTATGCCATTTTTTTAGTTGATTCATTACCCCATCTTCATAAGCTACATCTTTATCTAAGTTTCTAGCCTTAGGCCCAATAGGCCTGATAGTTTTTCCTGATTGATGACATTCTTTACATTGATTGATGTTCGGTACCCTGTACCTTACATTTTGAATATTACCTTCATTATTCACAAATTGAGTCGAAATAGTCTTACCAGCAATATTTAAAAATGCATCATCCTGGGCTTTATTCCAAACATAACTAACGTTTTTCCATTTATCATCTTTCTTAATTAAAAGCCTTGTCTCAAGCAATTGCTTATCTAAATTTGATTCAATATGCTCATTAAGATAGGCAAATGTTTTGATTAAGACAGTTCCTTCAGGGAAATCAAAAACCTCATTAGGTCTATATTCCGCTAATCCATTAGAGGGCATATATATAAATCTTAGTTTATCTGCATAATCAGAGAAAAGAGGCGTAATGAGTTCGTATGGAAGGACTTCTTTAGAGGGGTGTTGAGATACTAGATCTTCAAAAAATCCATAGTCAGAAAGCTTTCTAGCAACCTCACCGTTTAGAATTATTGTGTCGTTAACACCTGCAAAAACAGAATCAAAACTAAAAAGAATGAGAAAAATAAATATAGTTTTTTTAAAGCGGATCACTAAACTTTACTGGAGATAGGGGCTCTATATTCCCTCTAAATTTATCATAACTTTTTTCAATAGGATCAAAGAACGGCAGTATATATTTAAGTCCATTTATTGTTAAAAATGTTGCTTCTCCGTTATCTCCCAAGACAATTTTATCTTCATCTGGTTGGCCAAGGATTATTTGATGTATTGGAACAATGCCGTCCCAAAATATGTCTGGCATATCTCCATCAGTTATTTCGAATAAGAACTTTGCAAGTTCCCCTGTCTCAAGGTCAGGATTGTAGCCAGATTTACCGAATCGATTACCATGAATTTGAATTGCTCTTGGATGGGGGTAGTAATTTTTATCTTCAGTTTCATAACCATAAGTGACCACAGCGATATTAATTGTTTCATTATCTCCAATGTCATTATCAAATATTTCTACGTGTGAATTGGCTTGAACAATAATTCCAGTCCCTCTTGGAACCTCTCCAACAATATTACCCTCTGGAGCAAAGTTATCTGTGTTGTTATTAATAGATTTATTTTTAAAAACTCTAATATGATGGCCTCCTTGCTGAGGTATATCAGGTAGATCAAAAATTAAAATTCCACCAGTATTGTTTGCTGCATAATTATCAAAAACATCTGCATAGTAAGAGTTTTCAATCTCAATTCCAGCCACATTAAATTCAGCTCGTGAGTTTTTGACAATAATATTTTCAGATTGACCAACATAAATACCAGCATCAGATGCTCCTATTGCCACGCAAGAATCAATAAGGACATTCTTGGATTCCACTGGGTACAGTCCATAGGCACCATTATCTGAGCTAGGTCCACCAGTCCATTCTGTTCTGACTCTAATAAAGCTTATTCCATTGACACCTTTAACCTTTATTGCATCTCCCTTAGCATCCTCTATGGCAAAATCTCTAAGGATTACACCATCTGATGTCACAGAAAGGCCTTGTGCTCCAGATTTTTGATTTTTAAATGACAGAACTGTTTTATAAAGACCTTCTCCTTCTAAGATAATATCGTGCACATCTATAGATAGGCTATCCTCTAGCTCATATCTTCCTTCAGTTAAGTGAATAACATCTCCAGGTTGAGCAAGAATTAAAGCTTCTTGTATCGCTGAATAAGGATCGTCGGAAGGTGAGATAGATGTAATTGCTCCATAGCAATTAATGCTAACTATAGAGCTAAGAAGAATAAACTTAAACTGCTTCAGGTATCTCATCAAAACCTTCAAGAGGCTTTTCAAGTTCTGCCCAGTCACATTCAAAATCGTCTGGAGCATTTTCATACTCTAATAAACCTAAGGCTTCAAATTTTGGCCTAACTGAATCAGTTAGTAAGCCAATTCTTGATAGGTTAGGTATCACTCTAGAAAACAAGAAGTTTCTAAACATTTCAAATGACTTTGTATTCATTGAAAATTCTCTTGCTTCTTCCTCTGTCATTTTCAGAAATCTTTGTTCGGCCTTTGTATTGATTAATCTTTCTCTAGAAATAACACATGCCTCGTAAGCAAACTCTGCTCTTTCTTCAATCTCCTCTGGTGTTAGGGTCTTAATAAAATCTTCTAAATAGTTGATCCCAAAAGTTACATGCCTTGCCTCATCTCTTATAACATAATGAAGTAGTTGCTTTAATAGAGGGTCTTTGGTGATTGTTTTAAGCATCTGAAAAGCAGCCAAAGCCAATCCTTCAATAATAATCTGCATTCCAATGAACTTAAGATCCCATCTTGGGTCAGTTAAAATTTTATCCAACAAAGCCTTTAAAGCTGGGTTGATAGGGTAGTGAATTCCTATTTTATCTTGAAGGTATCTATTAAATACTTCAACATGCCTAGCTTCATCAAATGTTTGTGATGCTGCATACAATTTAGCATTGTAGGTTGGTGCACAACAGGCCAATTGAGATGCAACTAATAGCGCACCTTGCTCACCATGAAGAAATTGGCTCAACAATTCAGCTGAAGTATGCCTGTCAAATAAAATCTTATCTTCCTCGCTTAACTTTTCGTAAGCCACTAGTGATTCATGAGGAAGTTGTTCGTCTGGGTTGATTATTTTTTCATCAGCAGGATGTGTATATTCCCAATTTAAATCAATTGAGCCATTCCAGTTAAGCTCTTTACCAAGCTCATATAATTTTTTAATTCTGTTATCAGCTATTGTGTAATCCCAGTTATAAGCACCAGTTAAAGGTGTATTAAAGATCTCTACAACATCTTCAACCTGACCTGGCGTTAGATTAACTTCTTCATCGAAGTAGAGTAAGTCCTCTGGAGGACCATTTTGTTTGGTTATTTTCATATGTTTTTCCCTGTTTTTACAATGTAAGCACTGCAAACATACCCCCAATCATATAACAAATTCTAGTTTTTGAAAAGCTTTGTTAATTCTTCAAGCAACACCTCACCAAGTTCTTCGGCTCTGTTGATGGTAATAGCATTCTTGTAATATTTAGTTACATCATGGCCGATGCCAATTGCTTGAAGCTCAACCGGACTACCATCCTCTATTAATGAAATCATTTTCTTGAGATGATTATCTAAGTAATCCTCTCTATTTGCTGAAAGAGTACTATCGTCGACAGGAGCTCCATCTGAAATAACAATCATAATCTTTCTTTCTTCTGATCTTTTGATCAATCTTTCATGAGACCAAGCCAATGCTTCTCCGTCTATATTCTCTTTAAGAAGTCCCTCTTTAAGCATTGTTCCAAAATATTTTCTAGCCCTACGCCAGCTGTTATCTGCACTTTTATAAATAATATGCCTTACATCATTCAGCCTTCCAGGATTAGACAGACTGCCACTATTTACCCATGACTGCTTAGACTCACCTCCTTTCCATTGTTTTGTTGTAAACCCTAGAATTTCAGTTTTAACCTGACATCTCTCAAGAGTACTTCCAATAATATCTGCACAAATGGCAGCCAAGCTTATTGATCTCCCTCTCATAGACCCAGAGTTATCAATCAAAAGAGTAACAATAGTATCTTTAAACTTATTTTCTGTTTCTTGTTTGTAGCTCAAAGGATGCCCAGGCTCTGCAATTACTCTATGCAATCTTGCTGTATCTAACATTCCTTCATCAAGATTAAAATTCCAGCTAGTATTTTGCTTAGCCAGTAATAACCTTTGGAGCCTATTAGCTAACTTACCAATTGTTGTTTGATGTGGCTTAATTAAATTATCAAGCTGATTTCTTAACCTTATAGATTCGTCAGGGGTGGTAAGGTCTTTTGCGTCAATTATTTCATCAAAATTAGTTGTGAATACTGAGTAATCTTTTTTATTTGAATCTGCGTAATCATTCTGTGGATATGAAAGAGCTTCTATCTCCTCATCTATAGACGGTCCATCAGATGCAGATGTAGCTTCTTGAACAAGATCATCCATTTCAATATCTAGATTCTCTATTGTTGTGTCAGAATCAGAATCACCGCTTTCGGTTGATTCATCCTCAATTTCCTCTTGCTCAATCTCATTTGTGGAGCCTGGAGGGTCTATAGGATCATCATCAATATCATCATTCGATTGATCTGACCCTTTTATAAGCTTAAGTTTTTTAAGAAACTTTATAGAAATCTTTTCAAATAACTTTTGATCATCTAAAGATTCCAAGAAATCTTTTTCTAAGGATTCTGTATTTTTTAAATTATATTTTTCCTCAAACATTTCTACTAATTTTTTTGAGTTTGTATTTAACTTAAATCCTTGGGTTTTTTTAAGCCAAAGATTCGCACATAATGCTAAATAATTTGATGATTTCTCATCATCAGTGCTTATGCTCTTTAATTCCAGGTATTCGGTTATATTTTTTTTGGCACCTGTATAGGTATTGGAGCCCAAGATTTCAACACGAGACATTTCCAATTCATTAAAAACCATTCTAGCTTGAAGGTTTAAGGCCACCTCAGACGTATCTTTATGATATTGATACCAGAAAGCTTGAAAATCAGATTCTCCTCTCCATGCAGCAAGATCTTTTGTAGACCTAGGAATAGAAGAAATAATTGTCTGGCCTGAGCTTGGAGGTCTTTGTGATATACCTATCTTTGAAGTTAGGTCTTTTCTTTTGGCAATAGCTTTTACAGAAGAAAGAGCTGCCTCATGAAGACGGTCCCTATTTTTTATCCAAGCCATGAATTATCTATTTCTCAGAGCCGTCACTTTGAATATCAATATCAAAACATCTCTGAAAATATTCAGAAATAATTGGCTTTTCCATTTCATCACATTTATTAAGAAAAGTTAATTTAAAAGAGCTGACTACATCTTTAAAAATCTTAAAATTTTGCGCCCATGAAATTACTGTTCTTGGAGACATTAAAATAGAAATATCACCATTACCAAAACCTGTTCGGGTAAGATTTGCTAGCTTAATCATATTTTTTAGAATCTCTTCATTTTTAGAAGTTTTAAGACTACCTATTTGTGAAATTACTACTTTATATTCTTGCTTAGGATCAAGATAGTTTAATGATGACAAAATATGCCACCTATCCATCTGACCTTGATTAATCTGTTGTGTGCCGTGATACAGACCAGTAACATCTCCAAGCCCAACGGTATTTGTTGTTGCAAAAAGTCTGAATGAGGAGTGAGGACTTATTACCTTATTTTGATCTAGCAGCGTAAGTTTACCCTCTACTTCAAGTATTCTTTGGATTACAAACATTACATCAGGTCGACCTGCATCATACTCATCAAAAACTAGCGCAACAGGGTTTTGAATTGACCATGGCAGAAGTCCTTCTTGAAATTCTGTAATTTGCTTTCCATCTTTTAGTTTTATAGCATCTTTTCCAAGAAGATCAATTCTACTAATATGACTATCTAAATTTATTCTGACACAAGGCCAGTTAAGTCTAGCTGCAACTTGTTCTATATGAGTTGATTTACCTGTTCCATGAAATCCTTGAATCATAACTCTTCTGTTATGTTCGAACCCAGCTAATATAGATAGGGTTGTTTCTTTATCGAAGACATATCCTTCATCTATCTCAGGCACCCATTCTGTTTTATCTTTAAATCCTTTAACAGTTAACTTTGAGTCAATATTAAAAGTCTTAGAAACATCTATTTTTATATTTGGTTTATTTGGAAGCTCAATTTTGCTATTAGTTGTCATGTATTTTCATGGTTTTTCTTTAAGGTTCCCCATAATACTTTTTGATGCGAAAAAGTTCTAGCCTTTATTAACAATAGATTAGATATTAAGCTTGCTATAATCTATTGATATAACAATTAACTTGGAAAAAAGAATAATGGAAGACAAAGGAAATCTCTTAAGTGATTGCTTAAAACTTTTTTCTCTCAATAAAATTGATAGAGATATTTTCACCTGGACAGGAAAAAATGTTGGCTGGGCAAGAGTTTTCGGTGGACAGGTTATGGCACAAACTCTGATTGCCGCATATGAAACTATAGAGAAAGATCACTATGCGCATTCTTTCCATTCCTATTTTTTAAGACCGGGTCAGATGGATAAGCCTATTATCTTTACTGTCGACAGAATTAGGGACGGCAAAAGCTTTACCACAAGAACTGTAAAAGCTATCCAAGATGGTGAAGCAATTTTTAACTGCTCAGTTTCATTTCAGAAAAGAGAAGAGGGTTTAAACCATCAAATACCAATGCCTGATCTTCCAGGCCCAGAGGGTCTAAAGAATGAATTAGAGATCAGAGAAGACATATCCAAAGATTTAAAAATTAATAAAGATGATCTTCCACTTTTCTTAAGGAAAAGAGAGGTTGAAATGAGACCTATTGAAATCTATGACTATGCAAATCCTAAAAAATCACCACCTTATAGACATACCTGGATAAGACCAGATGGTGTAATGCCTGAAGATGAAAAAATACAACAAGCATTCTTACTTTATATTTCAGATATGGGGCTTCTGGCAGCAGCAAATCAGCCACATGGCAGAAATTTTTTAACAAAAAACCTTCAAGTTGCTAGTTTAGATCATGCTATGTGGTTCCATCAGAAATTAGACTTTAATGACTGGGTTTTATATGCAATTGATAGCCCTTATTCTGGAAATTCGAGAGGTTTTTGCAAAGGATCAATCTATTCAAGAGATGGCAAGTTAATAGCCTCATGCACTCAAGAAGGACTAATGAGGCTTTGGCCAGAAGATAAATAGGGTAACTATCTTTCCCTAATAATGTCTGTTAAAAAACTAACTTTTGCTGGATCTATGTCTGGAGTAATACCATGGCCTAGATTAAAAATGTAGCCAGGGTAGTCTTCAAAAGCATCCAATATTTTATAAGTCTCCCTTTTAATTACCTCGTCAGATTCTAATAGAATCTTTGGATTTAAATTTCCCTGTAATGCAATTTTACCTGAGAGATAGGTAAAATCTTTTGGTTCCATACTCCAGTAAAGACTTAGGCAGTCTGCATTGGTATTTATTATCAGCTCTGTTGAGCACCTTGGCTCTCTAGCAAATAGAATTATTGGCGTAGATGAGGTTACAGGATCATTTTTTAATGAGGCTATAAGTGAAGAGATATAATTTAACGAATATTTTTGGTAATCAGACTCATTAAGAAGATTGGCCCATGAATCAAATATCTGGATAACGTCCGCACCTGCTTTAACTTGCTCCTTAAGATATATAAAACATGCATCTGTAAGTTTTTGTAAAAAAATATGTGCTTCTATATTATTGTTTTCAATAAATTTTTTGGTGATATTAAAATCTTTTGATGATCTTCCTTCAATTGAATAAGCAGCCAAAGTCCAAGGACTTCCACAAAAACCTATTAAAGGAATATTTTCTGGAAGGGCTGACCTTATATTACTTACAGCCTTATAAACATATGAAAGTTTATCAGCATCAAAAGGCTCAATATCATGAACATCCTGAGCACTTTTTATTGGATTATCAAACACTGGGCCTTCGCCCTCTAAAAATTTAACCTTTAGATTCATAGCATCAGGTATTGTTAATATATCTGAGAACAAAATCGAAGCATCTAGTTGAAATTTATTCATTGGCTGAAGTGCAAGCTCACAACAAACATCGGGGTCTTTGCACATGTCTAGGAAATTCTTAAATCCTTTTCTTACAGCTCTATATTCAGGCATATCCCTTCCCGCCTGTCTCATATACCAAATAGGGGGAGTTGAAAGCTTTTCTTTATTTAAAGCCTTAAGAAACATAGAGTTAGAAATTGTCATGAAACATATTTTATAATACTTTTAGCCGCTTCACGTCCTTCCCATATAGCTGTAACGACTAAATCAGAGCCTCTAACCATATCGCCACCTGAAAATATTTTTTTATTAGATGTTTGAAATTTATATTCTTGATGCTCTTCTGCAATAACAAGACCACTGTTATGTGTATTTATATTAAATTTATCAAACCACTCTGAAGGGCTTGCCCTGAAACCAAAAGCTATAACCACTGCATCTGCTTCATATATTGTTTCTGAGCCAGGAATGGGTATTGGAACTCTTCTTCCATTTTGATCGGGTTCGCCTAATTGTGTTTTAACAATCTTCACACCCTCAACTTTATCAGTACCTATTATATCTATAGGTTGAATATTAAATTCAAACTGAACTCCTTCCTCTTTTGCATTTTGTACTTCTCTCTTTGATCCTGGCATATTTGCTTCATCTCTTCTATATAAACATTGCACAGACTTAGCTCCCTGTCTTATTGCTGTTCTATTACAATCCATTGCAGTATCGCCGCCGCCCAGCACTATAACTTTTTTACCTTTAAGATTAATAAAATCTTTCTTGTTTTTTTGAAGCTTAAGAAGTTTTTTGGTACTAGAGATTAGGTAATCGATAGCCTTATGAACCCCGTTTAGCTTTTCACCTCCAAAGCCTCCCTCTAAAGATGTATATGTCCCCATGGCAAGAAAAACAGCATCATAATCTTCATATAATTTCTTGAAAGGAATATCTTTTCCGATTTCTTTTCCTAAATGAAACTCCACTCCCATTTCTTCTAGAATCTTTCTTCTCCTTCTCACTACTGATTTTTCAAGTTTAAATTCAGGAATTCCAAAAGTTAAAAGTCCACCTATCTCCTCATTTTTATCAAAAACATGGCTATGTACCCCTGATCTTGTCAGGACATCAGCACAAGCTATACCAGCTGGACCTGATCCCACAATAGCTACCTTTTTATCAGTCCAATTTCTATAAGACATATCAGGTTTCCAGCCCATTTCAAAAGCTTTCTCCATTATATATTTCTCAGTTGACCCAATGGTAACTGCTCCAAAACCATCATTAAGAGTACAGGCACCTTCGCAGAGTCTATCTTGAGGGCAAACTCTACCGCATACCTCAGGCAGACTATTTGTTGAATGACATAATTCAGCTGCTTCAATGATATTCCCTTCATTTACTAGTTTTAACCAGTCCGGAATATAGTTATGAACAGGGCATTTCCATTCACAATATGGATTTCCACAATCTAAACATCTATGAGCTTGATTAGAAGCCTGGGTCTGATTATATTCACTGTAGATTTCAACAAAGCTTATCTTTCTTTCATCTGCAGATTTTTTAATTGGATCAAATCGACCAACTTCTAAAAATTGGAAATCATTATCTAGCTTTTCGTGAGCAATATATTCATCTCTTCCATAGGAGGTTTTAGAAGGAATTGATTCAGATTCATTGCCAATAATCTCATCGCGCCATTGGTATAATTTAGCTTTAGCTTCATTTAAATCAGAAATAGGTGCGAATGATTGGGTTTTGTACTTCCCATTAACTCTTAACTTGCCATAAAAATATGGAGATCTAGGTTGTGTAAAAAGTAAAAGACCTTTCTCAACTCTATATTGCTTATTTTTATTTTTCATATGTGGGAAGAACTTAGTATGACATAGTATGACATTTACAGGATGGAATAGGTAAATTTTTATGTTAGAATAAAATTGATCAATATACTTATTACATGCCTGGACTATACAAAAAAGAAGACTTTAAAGATAACTGCGGATTTGGACTTGTTTCCAATATCAATGGTATTAAATCTCACAAGGTAATCACAAACTCTATAAATGCCTTAATTAGTATGACTCATAGAGGTGGTGTTGGGTCTGATGGAAAAACAGGAGATGGTTGTGGTTTGCTGTTTGATATAGATCATGATTATTTTAGAAATGCTGTATCTAAAGAATTAGATATTAAATTACCTAAAATTTTTGCTATTGGTCAATTATTTTTTAACAATAAAATAGAAGACATCCTTCCCAAGATAAATAAAATTCTGAAAAATGAAAAACTAACTTTATCTGCCATTAGAAAAGTTCCAGTTAAAAAAAATATCCTTGGAAGAATAGCTTTGGATTGTTCTCCAAACATATATCAGTTATTTATTTCGCCATCAGATAAAGTCTTTAATGAGCAAAATTTTCAAACTAATTTATTACAATCAAGAAAATTTATTGAAGAGATATTTTTTGATGATGAGATTTTATATTTTTGTAGTTTTTCTTCAAAGACTATTGTCTACAAGGGGCTAATGTTGCCCAATGCTATAAAGGATTTTTATTTAGATTTGCAACATAAAAATCTTACTGCCTCTTCTTGTGTGTTTCATCAAAGGTTTTCAACCAATACTAGTCCTAGATGGCATTTAGCTCAGCCCTTTAGAATGCTTGCTCATAATGGAGAAATTAATGCCATTCAGGGAAATAGAAATTGGGTAAAAGCTAGGTCTTCTAAATTTGTTACACCGTTAATACCAAAAATTCAAAAATTCAAACAACTCGTTAACGATACTGGTTCGGACTCATCATCTTTAGACAATATGATTGAGCTATTAATAAAAGGTGGAGTTAATATATTTAGAGCTATCAGAATGGTGATGCCACCCGCATGGCAAAATACTCAATCCTTGGATGCTGATATAAGAGCTTTTCATGAATATAACTCTATGCATATGGAGCCATGGGACGGACCTGCTGGAATAGTAATGTCAGATGGTAAATGGTCAATATGTATGCTGGATAGGAATGGGCTTAGGCCTGCAAGATATCAAATTGATAACAAGAATATTATTACCATTGCCTCTGAAACCGGAGTAAACCCTATAGATAGTAAAAATATCATTGCAAAAGGAAGAGTTCAGCCTGGAGGTATTATTGCCATAAATACCCAAACTGGCGAAATGTTTAATGAGAATCCCATAGACGACGTACTAAAAGAAAAGAAACCTTATAGAAAATGGTTAAAAGAAAATGCTATTTATATTGAGTCAAGTCTAGATTCGTATGAGGGACCGGGCTTAAAACAAATGCCAGCTAATGATTTTCTAAAGACTACAAAACTATTCTTATTATATAAAGAAGAAAGGTCATCAGTTATCAAGCCACTTGCAATTGACTCTCAAGAGGGAACCGGTTCAATGGGCGATGACACCGCGCTAGCGGTTATGAGTAAAATGCACAGACAGCTATATGATTTCTTTAGACAGCAGTTTGCTCAAGTAACAAACCCTCCTATAGATTCTTTAAGAGAGGTTGGGGTCATGTCATTAGAGACATGTTTTGGCCCAGAGTTGAATATATACGAAGAATCTGAAAATCATGCAAAGAGGTTGGTTACAACATCACCTGTTCTCTCCTATAAAAAACTTCAATCCGTTATTAATAATCCATATTTCAATTCAAAAGAAATATCTCTTTCATATGATAAAAAAATATCGCTTGAAAAAGCTATTAAAAATTTACAAAGACAAGTAGTGAAATATGTAAAAGAAGATAACCCTATTATCCATCTTATTGAGGAGCTTCCAGAGCCAGGAAAACTTCCTATTAATGCTCTTTTGGCAGTTGGCGGGGTTCATCAAGAGCTGGTAAAGATTGGATTAAGATCAGATGCAAATATAATAATTTCGTCCTCCTCGGCCAGAGATACACATCAAATAGCTTGCTTAATAGGCTTTGGAGCAACCGCAGTTTATCCAACATTGGCATACCAAACAATTCTAGATTTGACCCAAAGGAATGAGCTAAAGGGATCTCCTCATGAAAATTGCGCTAGATATAGAAAGGGAGTCAATAAAGGCCTGCTTAAAATTATTTCAAAGATGGGTATTTCAACAATTTCTAGCTATCGAGGATCTCAGTTATTTGAGATAGTTGGATTAGACAAAGATATTGTTGATTTATGTTTTAAAAATACAACAAGTAGAGTTAGAGGAAGAAGCTTCAAAGATCTAGATAAGGAGTTACGTGTTCTTGATGATTATGCGAGATCAAATCTTTCTGATATGAGTGTTGGAGGTCTCTTGAAGTACATTCATGGCGGTGAATATCATGCCTATAATCCGGAGATTGTAAAAAAACTTCAAGATGCTACAGCAACAGGATTAGAGACTACCTATCAGGAGTATGCTCATCTTGTTGATTCCAGACCTCCAGCAATGCTTAGAGATTTACTTGAAGTTAGCTCAAAGCATAAAAAAATAGATCTTAAAAAGGTTGAGTCAGAAAAAAATATTTTAACTAGATTTGATTCTGCTGGAATGAGTTTAGGGGCCATATCTCCCAAGGCTCATGAAACCTTGGCTGAAGCTATGAATGCCTTGGGTGCAAGATCCAACTCTGGAGAAGGTGGAGAAGCATCTGAAAGATACGGCACCTCAAAAATGTCAAAGATTAAACAAGTTGCATCGGGAAGATTCGGAGTTACTCCTCATTATTTAGTCAATGCAGAGGTTTTACAAATTAAAATTGCACAAGGGGCTAAACCTGGAGAGGGCGGTCAGTTACCAGGAGGCAAGGTAAATAAATTAATTGCTAAATTAAGATACTCAACCGAAGGAGTTACATTAATTTCACCTCCCCCTCATCATGATATTTATTCTATAGAAGACTTAGCTCAGCTTATTTATGATCTTAAAGAAGTTAATCCTAAGGCATTAGTTTCTGTAAAGTTAGTCTCTGAGCCAGGTGTTGGAACCATAGCGTCAGGGGTAGCTAAAGCATATGCAGATTTAATAACAATCTCAGGCCATGATGGTGGAACCGGGGCAAGTCCCTTGACGTCAATAAGATATGCAGGTTCTCCATGGGAACTTGGCTTAGCCGAGGCTCACCAAAGTTTAAGAAATAGCGGCCTTAGACATAAAGTTAGGCTTCAAGCTGATGGTGGAATGAAGACAGGGTTGGATGTAATTAAGGCAGCTATTCTTGGAGCAGAGTCTTTTGGTTTTGGTACAGGCCCAATGATTGCAATGGGATGTAAGTATTTAAGAATTTGCCATCTAAATAATTGTGCTACAGGTGTTGCAACGCAAAGAGAAGACTTGATAAAACATCATTTTATTGGCGATAAGGAGAAGGTAATGAATTATTTTAAATTTATTGCTAATGACGTAAGACGTCACCTAAGTGAGATTGGGGTTGAAAAGATTGAAGATATTATCGGCCAAACCCAGTACCTTGAAAAAATGCAGAGCTTAGATAAGCAATATCAATCAATAGATTTAAGCGATCTTATTTATAAAGACAGCTCATTAGATGAAAGCTTTTTCTGCACTTCTAAGAAAAATAATCCATGGGATAAAGGCTTACTAGCCAAAAAAATATTAAAAGAAGCCAAAGAATCAATTGATAATGAAATCTCTACTTCTTTAGACTTTAATATATCAAATACAGACAGATCTATTGGTGGTTCGATTTCTGGCTATGTTGCTAAAAAGTATGGAGAACCTGGTTTAATAAATCCTATAAATTTAAACTTTACTGGATCTGCCGGTCAAAGCTTTGGCTGCTGGAATGCAAATGGCATTCAGTTAACGGTGGATGGTGATGCTAATGATTATGTAGGAAAGGGTATGAATGGAGGCAGAATAGTCATTAAGAATGAAACTCCTCTTTTAGCTTCTAACAAGGAAACTGTTCTTGTTGGAAACACCTGTTTATATGGAGCAACAGGCGGTGAACTTTATGTTTCTGGAAGGGCTGGTGAAAGGTTTGCAGTAAGAAATTCGGGAGCTTCTGCGGTAATAGAGGGGTCTGGAGATCATTGTTGTGAATATATGACTGGAGGACAGGTTACAGTTCTTGGTTCTGTTGGTGCTAATTTTGGAGCAGGCATGACAGGCGGATTTGCCTATGTCTTAGATGAAGATAAGTCTTTCTTTGATAAATGTAATAGAGGAT
>CAJXAZ010000015.1 GCA_913050015.1 uncultured Gammaproteobacteria bacterium | reverse complement strand
GGGTTATAAAAACGTAGTGCTGAATCCTTTAATCTCCATATCCTTATATAGAAAATATCTAATATATAATTTTGATAATTTCTCCATGGAGATTTTTTGCCCTGTTGGGGAAGTCTATCTAATGCTCTTTGGACGTAACCTGAAGTGAAATCTATATAATTATCTTCTGCCTCGGCGCTGGCATCTTCTTGAGCCATACAAGCAGATACACCCTCTTTATCCATTTGATTGATAAGTCTACATACATACTCTGCTGTCAGATCTGCTCTTAGTGTCCACGATGCATTTACATAGCCGAATGAGAAAGCTAAATTAGGAACTCCTCCTAGCATCATTCCTTTATATGCCAAATGATTATGAGGCTCTACCTTCCTTCCATCGATATTGATTGCTATATCACTCAATACATTTAATTCAATACCTGTAGCAGTTACTATTATGTCAGCATTTAATTTCTTTCCGGACTTTAATAAAATTCCATCTTCTATAAACATATCAATATGATCTGTTACAACGCTTGAAGTGCCATTTTTGATAGATTTAAAAAGATCACCATCTGGCACTAAGCAAATTCTTTGATCCCATGGCTTATAACTAGGAGTAAAGTGCTTTTCTACATCATACTCATCACCCAGTTCCTCTTTGACCAAATCAATAATCTTGGTCTTTATGGCTTCAGGGTAAGACCTAGCAAAATAAAACATAAAATATGTTGATAAAATATTTTTCCATCTTGTAATAAAATAAGCTAGCTTAAAAGGTAAAACTTTTTTGAGTTTTAAATTAATAGCATCTTCTTCAGGCCTAGAAACCACATAACTAGGTGACCTTTGAAGCATGCAAACATGCTTAGCCTTCTCAGCCAAAGCAGGCACTAAAGTAACAGCAGTAGCCCCGCTACCTATAACAATAATATTTTTATTAGCATAATCGAGTGACTCATCCCAAAATTGAGGATGCATTATCAATCCTTTGAAAGATTCTTCGCTTTTAAACTTGGGTTGATGAGCCTTGTCGTAACTATAATATCCGCCACACAAGAATAAAAAATTACATGAAATAATATTAATAGAATTATTACTATCAAAAACTTCTAAAATCCATTTTGATTCTGCTGAAATCCAGTTAGCTGAGACAACCTTATGATTAAATAGAATCTTTTCTCTTATATTGAATTCATCGGTAGTCTCGTTAAGATAATTTAAGATAGATGGTCCGTCGGCAATGGATTTATCGTTAATCCAGGGTTTGAATCTAAAGCCCAGTGTATGCATGTCAGAATCAGATCTAATTCCAGGATATTTAAATAAATCCCAGGTACCACCAAGATCGGCTCTGCCTTCAATAATAGAAAATGATTTTGCTTTACAGCTTTTTTGTAAATTGTAAGCAGCGCCGATTCCAGAAATTCCAGCTCCGACTATAATTACGTCTTTATGCATAATATTTTTGTTAACTGACTTCTTGACACGACTTAACCTTAAAAATGATCATTTAAATAAAAAGAACTAGGTATCCTTTGTTATATCGCCGCCGTTGGAGATCCATTCACCAAAACCGCCTATGTTGTAAACATTTTCGAAACCAGCATCTTCTAGTGCCTTGGCGGCAAGTGCAGACCTGAAACCTGCTGCACAGTAAAGTAAAATATCTGTAGCAGAGTCTATGTGTATTGGGTTATCTAATGAATTAGGCTTTAACTTAAACTCAATAACCCCCCGTGGTATATTTACAGCATTTTTAATGAGGCCTGAAAAGGCAACTTCTGACTCTTCCCTGACGTCTATAATGACATGATTAGAATTTTGAATCTTAGTTACAGTCTCTTCATATGAAAGTCTTTTAATCTGATCATTTGCTTCAACTAACAATGATTCTAAAGTTTTATTATTCATTTACAGCTTCCTTGGTAATTTGTGAAATAGGTTTATTATTTGTTGTTGCAAGGAATATACCAATCAAAACAATACCACAGCCAATTAAAATATTAAAAGTAATAACCTCATCTAAAAATATTCTTCCCCATAGGATTCCAAATATAGGTAAAAGATAAGCAACTATAGATGTTCTTACTGCTCCAATTTTTTCAATGAGTCTTACATAACCAAGAAAAGCAAAGCCAGTAGAAATAGCACCAAGCCATAAGACAGATAGCAAAGCATCATTTGAAGGCATAGATGTTGGAAGATTAAATAATGTAATAGGAAGCATTAATACAGAACTGAAAACGAGTGACCAGCCAATTAGAACAAGCTTATTAGTTTTGTGTGAATATTTTTGTATAAAGACATTAGAGAAAGAATAGAAAAACGAACCTATTAAACAACAGATACTTGAAAGTAAAGTAGTTGAGCTAGACTCTGGATTAACTAGAACATAAACGCCTATAAAGCCAATTACAAGACCAACAACTTGTTTTGGAGTAACGCTTTCATTCAGCCAGAAAAAGGCAATGATCATGGTGTTAAAAGCAACAGTCGAATTAAGTATTGCGAGCATATTTGAATCAGACCCAAGACTCGCAAGAGAAAAAAATGTAAAAGGGATAGCGCAATTAGTTACGGCTAAAACAACAACATACTTCCATATAGGTGGTAAAAGTTTTAAGTATCTCGGCTGTAAAAGAATTGGCAGAAATATTAACGAAGCGATTATTAACCTTGCATTAACCAGAGCTATGGGACCAAATTCAGGCGTACCTGTTTTTGTAAAAATAAAAGCACTACCCCAAATAGCACCAAGAAATGTTAACAAAGCCCAATATCGTAATTCCATAATATGTTGCACATAAAAAAACCCCCAAAATAAATTTGGGGGTTAGTATAAAAAATCTAGATCTTCTTTAAAAAAAGGAGAGTCTAGTCAGAAACCTAAAGTTCGCCAATTGTCAAAAGGCAGACCCTCTGTCTCTTGTTATTAAATAAATATTAATATGATCACCTCCTAGCTCAGGGTAAAAATAAAATTTGAGTAAGAATCCCCTTATAAAACTCTTAAACAAGACACCTTATAAAAGTATATACAGACTAACTGTGAAATAAAGATATTTATGAAAAATACTTGATTTAAAATCTAAATTCTAACTGAACCTTTGGTTCGATTAGATTTAAAGAAGAATCCAAGTAGTAATCACAACTATTTAAATATATAGATAGTTCATTCATATTGTTATTAAAATATTGGAAGGCGAGCATTCGCTTTGCAGAAGCTTTATCAACGGCCTCATCAAGTTTTTTAATAATTAGATCAGGGTTGTTTATGTTTGTAATGTTCATAAATACATTATACTGTATATATATACAGTATTGCAAGCTATTCAGTTGGAACGATGAGCTTAGAGTTTTTAAGAGTAGTGAATATAGCCATTAATCCAGCTATTACAGCGAAAGATCCAATGATATCGCCAACAACATATCTAAGCACTCTTTGGATATCTACTAATAGAAAAGGGTTGAAGTAACCTATTACAAAATTTGTAAATACTGCATTTAAAAGAGCTGATATAAATACTACTAAAACTAAAAACCTGTAATTAGCAAAGCTAATTGGCTTAAGTAAGCCAGGCCCAATACCTGTATCATCGACGGACCACTTAACCAATGAAACGGCAGCAACAACAGAAAAGATACTTGCAACAGTTGATGCTTCCCACCACCAAATGGATGGCTCTTGGGCAATATCAAGAAGGTTAATAGTTATGAAGCCATAGCCTGTTGCCTCTGCAGCAATAAGAGCAGGAATAGATCTCCATCTAAAAAAGCAAAACATCAAGACTCTTGCGCCATGTGGAAGATAAAAATAACTACCTAATTCTGAATTACCCAAAACCTCAAAAGCAAAAAAAGCCCAAGCGGAATATATAAATATATAAAATAGGTAAACAGTTATTGAAACAAGAGCAAAATGTTTCATAGGATTAAGCGCTTATTAGATCTAGATTAAACTCTCTTTTGTCTCCGAAGGACTGTTCCATTTTTACGAGACCTTGTTTTTCAAACTTTTTAATTGTTTTATAAATTGTAGACCTTGAAAATCCAGAAGAATTAATAACATCGGTAATATTACATTTAGGTGCATTAGCTAGCCTTGTAGCTATAGTGTAATAAACCTTCTTTTCAGTCTGATTAAAAGCTGCAAGGTTGTATTGGTCTTCGATATTGGAAAGAAGTAGAAGAATTTCTGCAAGTTCATTGACAAATTTTGTAGACATTTTTAAATATAATTATTACTAATTAGAAATAATATACATATTGACTAGATAGAATTCAACTAAATTAGCATTATTAAAAATATGTTTTTTTAAATAAATGAAATGGCGGAGAGGATAGGATTCGAACCTACGGTGGGTTACCCCACAACAACTTTCCAAGCTGTCACCTTAAACCACTCAGACACCTCTCCATGATAGAAAAGCATTTTACACGAATCAAAATTTTTTGTGTGTCACTTTTAATAAAGGTGAAAAAATATTACTGATTAAATTCTCTAAAATTACTAAAAAAGAATTTTTTATGACTAGACCGAATAGGATTTATATCAATACCACCTCTTCTGAGAAACCTTCCACATACCTCTAATCTTGTAATCTTATATTTGCTAGCAATATCTTTATATATATTTTCAATGCACTGCTCATGGAAGTCTCCCTTATCTCTATAAGAAACTAAATAACTTCGAAGCCATTTGGTATCAATAGGGAGATCAGAGCATATATAAATATTGGCAAAATCTGGCTGGCTAGTAACTGGGCAGATAGACCTAAATCCAGTAAATTTAATTATTTGTAGTGGTTTTGTATAAATTCTCTTAGTTGTATTTATATCAAGAGCTTCTGGCTCAGAGCTAAATTTCTTAAGAAACTTTGCCTCAATTAAAGATTTTGTTAACTTACTTAAATCTTTACTTATTTTACTTAAAACATCTACATCGGATGAATAAGACTTCTTGTAAAATGCATTTAAATATAATTTAAGGGACTTAGATTCAACCGTAAAGGTGGATGAGGATGGTATTAATATTTGAAGAACCTTGAGAACAGGTATCTTTTTATCATCAAGATAATTGAATTCATAAGCATTCCAATAATCAACACCATATGCATGAGCGGCCTCTACTCTTGCGATTGGATCTAATGCTTTAAAACCAGTAGGTGCTTTGCCTACAGTCTTACCAAGAAACTTTGTTGTCATTGTCTAATGCCAGTTCCTTTTTCTAATAGGTAAAGACATGAGCCTGTTAGAACCCCAATAAAGCCCAATATCATCCCAAGAGCAAAACCTATTGAGACATCACTAACACCGAGCATTCCTGCTCTAAAAGTATTAACAACATAAAGCATGGGATTGGCCATAGATACAGCTCTCCAAAAATCTGGGAGTATGTTTATAGAATAAAAAACTCCTCCAAGATATATCAAAGGCGTTAGTACGAATGTTGGTATGACAGATATATCATCAAAGCTATCTGCAAAAACAGCATTGATAAATCCCATTAATGAAAAGAGTATAGATGTTAAGAAGAGAACAGTTAATGTAAGCAAAGGGTTTACTACAGTAAAGTCAGGATAAAAAAGCAAGCTAACACCAAAAACGATAAAGCCTATTAGGCAACCACGGCAAACACCACCTAAAACAAATCCAAGTAGGATTGTCCAATTAGGCATCGGCGAGATTAATAACTCCTCAATTGATCTTTGAAATTTAACTGAATAAAAAGATGAAACTACATTGGCATAAGAGTTGGTTATTACTGACATCATAATCAGCCCTGGAATCATGAACTGAATATAATCAAAACCATCCATAGTTCCAATCCTTGGACCTATAAGAGACCCAAAAATAACAAAATATAAAGACATAGTTACAGCTGGTGGAACTAATGTTTGTATCCATATTCTGAGAAAACGTCTTATCTCCTTAGTTGTAAGGGTCCATAAAGCTACTGATATATTTCGATTATTACTCATACTATTTTTTTACCATTTCTATAAATAATTCTTCTAATCTATTAGATTCATTTCTCATAGAATTAACTTTAATGCCCAAAGAGGTGAGTTCAGCAAATAATGCATTAATAGATCGTTCTTTATTAACAGCAACTACCAAGGTTAAAGGATCTTCTAATTTTAAAGGGAAACCTTCTATCTCCGGAGCTTTATCTAGGGGCGATTCTAAATCAAAAACAAAACCTTGGACATTTAACCTACCTAGAAGCTTTCTCATTGAAGTATTCTCTACTATAAGACCTCCATCAATGATTCCAATATTTCTACAAAGCTGCTCGGCTTCTTCAAGATAATGGGTTGTAAGAATTATGGTTGTTCCGTTTTGATTAATCTCTTTTAGAAAGGTCCACATTTCTCTTCTTAGCTCAATATCAACTCCAGCTGTAGGTTCATCTAAAATTAAAAGCTTTGGTTCATGAATTAAAGCCTTAGCAATCATCACTCTTCTTTTATATCCACCTGATAGCGTTCTAGCCTGATCATTTCTTTTATCCCACAAGCTAAGCCTTTTTAACATTTTCTCAACTTTAGGCAGTGCAATCGATTTAGGAATTCCATAAAATCCTGCTTGAGTTACAACAATATCAATAACCTTTTCAAAGCCCGAAAAATTAATCTCTTGAGAGACAACGCCAAGCATTGTTTTTGCTAATGCTAGATCTTCATCAACATCTATACCAAATATTTTTACCTTTCCTTCTGTTTTAGTTACCAATGATCCAATAATTCCAATCGTTGATGACTTTCCGGCACCATTGGGTCCTAGTAATGCATAAAAATCGCCCTCTTCTACAGCGAAAGAAATTCCTTTTAGAGCTTGAGTGCCTCCAGGATAAGTTTTTTTAAGATCTGAGATCTCTAGTGCGTATGCCATATATTAATTATTTTATTTTATTATTTTCAAAACCGACGACAAATATACTTAAAAGAACACCTAACAACAAGCCAACCCAGGCACTAAAGAAAGTAATAAAGACTGCTATTAAAAGAGCAGACGCCATTTCTGAATTCTTTTTTGGGATTGCCATGGCAACGTATGCACAAGCAAAACCAGTAAGAACCAGAGTCAAGGTTAATGCCATTTGCATTAGAGGTTTCATTAAAGTTATAAATGGAAGAGTTACATATAAGAATGGCAAGCCCATTAGGTAATATGAACTTAGGCCATCAAATATAGATGGCATTTCTTTTGGTCCTTTTTTCCAACGCTCAACAACAACAACATGGACCCCTGTCCACAAAGCACCCTGAGATGGAAAGAATGGGTTAATAAGTAATCCTAGAAAATTTCTAACTGCAACAGAGAGATGAGATCTATCTAGATTTATATCAAGAACTTCATCAGGTCTATTGGGCTGTCCATCTTTAAGAACTTCAATACCTGTAATAAGATCTCCAAAAAGAAGAGTGTAAGCAATAATTACAAGCGGAATTGCTTCGATAAACATACTGACACTTGGTAATCCAATAGCTAAAGGCGATGTCCTATTAAATAAAGAAACTACATCTGGGATCTTAAAACCCCATTCAATATCAAAACTAACTTCATTAAATATAAAAGCAACAAAAGCAGCTAAAACAAAACCTGGCAATAAACCAAGGGAGCTGACTCTTTTAAAGAAGCTATTTTTTTCAGCTAGGACTTTAAATGGATCTGAGAATGTCGTTATTACACAAAGAGCTATAGCAACTGTCATTGAGATAGGTTGAAGCATTAGCTTATCCATATCTGTAACAAAGACTTGATAAAAAGCTGCCAAAGCTGCGCCTAAAATAACGCCAGCCTTAAGACCGTTAGGTATTAGTTCTATTAACTTTCTACCCCAACCCGTAATACCAAGAACAAAAAGTAACAAAGTAAATTCTATACACATAGCAGCCATAAACTGAAAAGTCTCAACCTGGTATACGCCGTTAAACTGACCTCTTGCTGCAAATGCTGCCAAAACAATAGGTATTGCAGGAGTTACCCAACCGGGAGCCATAGGCTCTCCAAATATAATTGGTCCAGATGCTACCAAAGAACCAGCTACAAAGCTTAATGCCACAGCTTCTTCAAAAGTTAACCCCAAGCCCATTGCAATAGGAACTGCGCCAAATGCCGTTGCACCTGAAATAACAAGACCTTGGAAAAATTCGCCTGCTCTAAATTTAGTATGAATAAAAGGAATCCTTAATGTGAAAGGCCCCCATTTCAATCCTTTATTGGTTGATGATTTTGTATTCATTTTGAAAGTTCTGACATCCCCTCTTCTAATCCTTTAAGTGTTAAAGGATACATCCTATTCTCAAACAAGTCTCGAAGTATGCAAACAGATGAAGTGTAATCCCAATGGTCATCAGGAACAGGATTTAACCAAGCTAAATTATTAAAATGATCAGATAATCTTTTGATCCATACATGCCCAGGTTCATCATTCCAATGCTCTATGCTTCCACCTGGATTAGTTATTTCATAAGGAGCCATAGTGGCATCACCTATAACAATAACTTTATACTCGGATGAGTATTTATTAATAATGTCTTGAACTAAGATTCTCTCCTGAGTTCTTCTAAGATTATCCTTCCAAACAGATTCATAGATACAGTTATGAAAGTAAAAATATTCTAAATGCTTAAACTCAGTCTTGATGGCAGAAAATAACTCTTCGCACAACTTGATATAGGGATCCATAGAACCTCCCACATCAAAAAGAACTATAACCTTCACTGTATTAGATCTTTCAGGAACCATGTGTATATCTAAAAAGCCTGCATTTTTAGCAGTAGCCTTAATGGTATTGTCCATATCGAGCTCTAGATCGTTGCCTTGTCTAGCAAATTTTCTTAGCCTTCTTAGGGCCATTTTAATATCTCTTATACCAATGATAATAGAATCATCTAAGTTACTAAATTGTCTTTGCTCCCAGACCTTAACTGCAGTTTTTTGACCACCCGGACCGCCAACCCTAATACCTTCTGGGTTTTGACCTCCATGACCAAAGGGTGATGTACCATTGGTACCAACCCATTTACTACCGCCCTCGTGTCTTTCCTTTTGCTCTTCTAGTCTTTTTTTAAATTCGTCTAATAGCTTCTCTAATCCACCTAGAGATTTTATTTTCTTAAGCTCTTCTGGATCTAGCTCTTTTTCAAACGCCTTTCTTAACCAATCTTCAGGTATCAAAGCCTGAAAAACGTCTTCTAGCTTTTCAATACCTCTGAAATATATATCAAATGCTTTATCAAATTTATCGTAATGCTTTTCATCTTTAACTAGAATCGTTCTTGATAGGTAATAAAAGTCATCAATATTTGCATAAACCATATTCTTTTCAAGAGCACCCAGTAAATCCAACAGCTCCCTAAGAGTACAGGGAACACCGGCAGATCTAACTGTTTGAAATAGATTTATTAGCATTTATTTGTTTGCTGATTCCCTTCTGGACATAAATGCTAATCTTTCAAGAAGTTGAACATCTTGTTCATTCTTCAGCAAAGCCCCATACAAAGGTGGAATAGCTTTCGATGAATCTGCATTCTTTAAAATTTCGTCAGGTAAATCGTCTGATAACAATAATTTTAACCAATCAATCAATTCGGATGTCGATGGTTTTTTCTTAAGACCTGGAATCTTTCTTAGATCAAAAAATATCTCTAAAGCTTCTTTAACAAGTGTTTTTTTAATTTTTGGGTAATGGACTGCAACTATTTTATTCATAGTGTCTCTATCCGGGAATTGAATGTAATGAAAAAAGCATCTTCTTAAAAAT
Source organism: uncultured Gammaproteobacteria bacterium (assembly GCA_913050015.1). Taxonomy (GTDB): domain Bacteria; phylum Pseudomonadota; class Gammaproteobacteria; order Magnimaribacterales; family D2472; genus SCGC-AAA076-P13. The sequence continues at coordinate 11,058 of CAJXAZ010000015.1, read as the reverse complement.
GCATCTGGAAGCTCCTTCTCATTATTAGAAGTAAGTATTATCAACGGTCTATGCTTCGCTTTAATTGTTTCGCCCGTTTCATAACAAAAGAATTCCATTCTATCTATTTCTTGTAATAGATCATTTGGAAACTCTATATCAGCCTTATCAATCTCATCAATCAATAAGACAACCTGTTTGTCAGAAGTGAAGGCCTCCCAAAGTTTTCCTTTTTTAATATAATTTGCAATATCCTTAACCCTCTCCTCACCTAGCTGAGAGTCTCTTAGTCTTGTAACCGCATCATATTCATACAGCCCCTGAGATGCCTTTGTTGTTGATTTGATATGCCATTCTATTAATTCCATATCAAGAGATTCTGCAACTTCAATTGCTAGTAATGTTTTTCCAGTACCCGGCTCACCTTTAATTAAAAGCGGTCTTTCTAAAGCCATAGCGGCATTTACTGCCATGCTTAAGTCTTCAGTTGATATATAATTTTTAGTTCCTTTAAATTTCATAGGGCATCCTTTTTAGTTAAATTAATTAGCTAGTTTTTCTTCAGATTTTAGTATTTTAGTTAGTTGTCGACTTGAAGCAACTAAATTAGCATTTAAATCCCAAATATTACAATCTTGCTCAAAATATCCTTTGTTAATATCAGCTGCTTTAAAGTCTGCAAACAGAGTTTCGGTAGTTGGCATCTGCCTTATATGAGTTGTTAATGTGATAGTGGGAATCCAGCCTAAAGGCCCATATTTGTTTGAAACGACGGGAGGTAAAATATCGGAGTAAAAAGATAGGCAAAATTGATCAGGTATGCCTCCATCCAATCTTAGAAAAGCTGAACATCTAGCAGCTGCAGGTTCAGAAGAGGCATCCCTATTCCACCATGCATGATCGGGATGAACGCTACATTCGAGTTGCTTGATAAATGAAGGAGTAAAGCCTTTAGATATTTTATCAAAATTTAATTCAACATAACTGTCTTGATGTGACGAATGAAAAATGTCTGGCAAGGGTGTGGCAAGACCATCAAAACCTTTCATATGCTCAAAATCAGAACAAGTACCAGTAAAGACTGCACAAATTTTATTGTCTTGAATCAACTTAACAATTCCAGAGGAGCTACCTTTGGATATTTTTAAAATCTCTACATCCAATAATATTTCTTTTTTCTCTATTCTATTTAAATATTGCACTGAAGAGCTAATTGCACAGCTATGAGGCAATGCGGACACGAGCGCCTTATGCATTATAGCCATTAGGTAACCGCCATGAGGTGTATTACCTACGAAGTAACTAGAGTTCGGTACCAATGAAAATTTTAATTCGCCTAAGGCTTCTAATAAAAGAGCGTCTTGAAATTGATTATATTGATTCATGATTTTTTAATTTTAGTTCATAATTCGTATTATTTAAAATTTATCACAGACATGCATCAACTATTTGATATAGCTTGTAACTTTACTAGCGAACAATTTAACAAAGATTTAGATGAGACTATAGAAAGAGCTATAAATGCTAATGTCTCAAAATTCCTAATTGTCTCTGCATCATTAAGCGATACTCAGGATATCCAAGATATATATAAAAAATATATATCTCATTGCGCATTCACCTTAGGCACTCACCCTCATCATGCTAGTGAAATTAATAAAGATGAAATTCAAAAAATGAGAGTGCTTATAAATGAGTTAAATCCAAATGCAATTGGAGAGACTGGTTTGGATTTTTTTAGAAATATTTCAACTTATGAAGAGCAACTATTTGCATTTGATGAGCAAATAAAATTAGCTATAGAATTTAATAAGCCTTTGTACCTTCACCAAAGAGATGCCCATGAAGATTTTGTAAAAATAATTCAAAAATACAAAGATGATATTAGTAATGCAGTCGTTCATTGCTTCACAGGAAATGAGAAAGCATTAAATGATTATTTAGAATTAGGTTTTTATATAGGGCTAACTGGCTGGATCTGTGACGAAAGAAGAAATGTTGAATTGAGGCAAATAGTAAAAGATATACCGCACGATAAGTTGATGATAGAAACTGATTCACCATTTTTAATACCTAGAAATCTAGAAAATAAGCCAAAGACAAATAGAAATGAGCCTCAGTATCTTTCTCATATAGCAGATGAAATTGCTAAATTAATGGATCTTGAAACGGATGAATTAATTGATATTACTTACAGAAATAGTATCAATTTTTTTAAATAAATAAATCTTTGTTTAGATTAAATTCTGAGCAAATCTCAGCTATATCGACGCCTATCTCAGAAGCGTTATGTTTAATATTTAACGGTGTGTTGGAAAATCTTGGAGATGGCGCGGGTTGATTAAACCCATCCATTTCAACGAAAGCATTTCGGCTTACATTGTGATGGTGATTTTTAGACTCTTCCATATCCAGCACAGGTGTGACACATGCATCAGAACCTGAGAATATATCCATCCACTCGTCTCTAGTCTTTGAGATCACCCTAGAGGAAATAATTTTTTTAAACTCTGGCCATAGCTCTTTGTTCATTTGATCACTAAACCTTGAGTCGTTAATATCAAGTTTTTCTAAAAGAATTTTATAGAACTGCGGCTCTATAGATCCAACAGCTATAAATTTACCATCACTACATTTATAGGTATCGTAAAAATGCGCTGCACCATCCAGTAAATTAGATTCTCTTTGATCCTTCCATAAACCCATATTATTTAATGAATAAAAAAAGCTCATCAAAGCCAAACTACCATCAACCATAGAGGAATCTACAACTTGACCTTCGCCGGTTTTAAGAGAGCTAATTAAAGCTGAGAGCATTCCTACCGCAAGATGCATGCCACCCCCGCCATAATCTCCAATTAAATTTAAAGGAGGAACTGGGTTTGAGTCTGCTCTTCCAATCGAATTTAATGCACCTGATAGACCTATGTAATTAATATCATGCCCTGCTTGAAGAGACATATCGCCATCTTGACCCCAGCCAGTCATTCGACCATAAACGAGAGCCTTGTTTAAAGGAAAACATGTCTCAGGTCCAAGATCTAATCGCTCCATAACCCCTGGTCTAAATCCCTCAAAAACTGCATCTACTTGTGATATTAATTTATGAATTTCTAAAATAGTTTCTGGATTTTTTAGATCTGCAACAATTGATCTTTTTGATCTGTTATGGATATCAAATTTATTATGCTGGCCTCTTTGTTCCGGTCTGCTTATTCTTATAACATCGGCTCCAAGATCAGCCAGTAACATCCCGCAAAAAGGTCCTGGTCCAATACCAGAAAACTCAATTATTTTAATACCTTTTAATGGGCCCATTTGGTAATACTATTGGAAAACTTTAAATTTAACCAATAAATTTGGTAATAAAGTTAGTGACACCTTGAAAGCCACAACCATAGCAATTGCGGTAAAGATTCCAAAGAGCTTAGTAGGAAAGAAATTTGAGAAGGCTAATATAGAAAATCCAGCAGCAATTGTAGCTGCTGTATAAAAGATAGCTCTTCCTGTGGTGGTATGAGCATTTGTTAGAGCTAAATCAATTGAATTGGTAGCTTTAATTTCTTTCTTATATCTGTAGATGTAATGAATTGTATTATCAACCGCCATACCAACGCTTATAGCTGCAACTGTTATTGTCATAATATCTAATGGCAAGCCAAATAAACCAAGAAGCCCCAATACAGAAAAGGCAACGAAAACATTTGGAATTAAGCCAATAAGTACAATTTTAAATGATCTAAAAATAAGCAGAAGCATCAATGCAATTACAGAAAATACAATTAATAATGAGCCAATTTGAGATTTAAATAAGGATTGAAGCATATTGTTGTAAAGAACAGCTAAGCCAGTTATCTCATAGTCACCTTTTTCAAGGTTGAATTTATTTTGAAGATCGTAATCAATTTTTTCAAGAAGATCTTTTCTGTTTAAATTCTTTGAAGACTCATTAACCCTTGCTGAAATTCTAACAACAGAATCATCTTCATTTATGTAGGCATATAGCAAAGTTTCTCTAATGTCTTCAGGGAGAACAGATCTAAGTAAAGCTAACTCCAGATCATTAAGATCTTCGCCATCATTAATATCTCGTGCAAGTTTGATACCACTTGCAACACTAAGAACTTTGCCAATTTCAGGGAGTGATTCTAAATAATCATGAATATCCTCTAGCTGATTTAGCGAGTAAACATTCCACCAATAGCCAGAAGCATTACTATTATCATCCTCAAATAGATCATCATCAAATATATCATCATCAATAAAGTTATTAACTTCTACTGACTTTGGCTGCTTTATAATGATATCCAAGGGAGCTGTTCCACCAAGATTTAAATCTATCTCAAGCATTCCTTTATGTATTTCAGTATCTTTAGCAAAGTAATCAATGAATCTATTCTCAACTTCAAGTTTAGAAGCTCCGTATAAGAAAACAGTAAAGATTATTGCAAAAGATATATTTATAAAAGTTGAGTAGTTTTTAGAGAAGCTTAGTAAGCTTGAAGTTACTCTGTGCAGTGAAAGGTAATCTTTTGTTTTAATGTACCCAATTATTGCTATAGCGCTTGGTAAGAATGAGAAGGTAAAAATAAAGGCAATTGAAATACCAAAAGCCATCATTTTTCCAAATTCAATAACTGGCTTTAAGTCTCCTAGAAGAAGGGATAAAAAAGCAACAGCAGTTGTAGTGGCTGCAAAAAAACATGGTAAAAACATTTGATTAAAGGCTTCTTTTAAAGCTTTTGTATAATCTTCGGGGTTTCTTTTTAGCTCATTTATCTTAACCAAGACATGAACAGATAATGAGATAGTTAAAATAAGTAAGAGCGCTATGAAGTTTGATGAAACTACACTTATCTTCCAATCCATATATCCAAGAAATCCTGCTGTAACAAACGTGGTTAAAAAGGCATTGGATATTGGCAGGATCACAAACCATATGTTTCCAAAAAATATATAGAGCATAAATGCAAAGATTAAAGCTACGGTTGTTCCGAAAAGAACAAGATCAGATTTTATATAATCCATCATATCTGAGGTAATCATTGTTGATCCTCCGAGATATAAAGTTGCATCATCTCTATAAACATCTAAAACACTTCGAATATTAGCGATTAAGATTGAGTCAAGAGCGGCCTCTTCATCATTAAGTTCACTTATTCTTTTATTAACTTCAAGCAGTCTATCGCTTAGAAGAATTTTATTATTAGATATTTCTGGCTCGCTTGAATTAAGAGAGTCCTTGATCTCATATCTCTCACTCATCAAGGAGTTGTATTCATCGTTTGCTTTGAGAGATACCTGCATTGCTGTAATTGAGCCGTCTCTACTTATAATGAGATCTTTGTATATTGGATTGTTTATTATTTCTTCTTTAGCAAGAGCAAGATCAATACCCTCAGATGTTAAATCCTTTAAGTTGTCAGCAACCTCAGTTAGGCCAACTCTTGGCTGAAAGAATATTGGAGCGTCCATAAGAGATAAGACAGAGTCAACGCCATCTATCAGAGTCAGGTCTTTCTCTATACTTAGGATTGTACTAAGCGACTCTTTAGTAAAAAGCTCTCCATTTGGTTCGTATGTTACGTATAAAAAATTTGAATCGCCAAACTCCTCTTCCGCCTCTCTGTAAATCTTAAGTGAATTATCGCCCTCTAAGACCAAGGCATCAGAAGAGGCATCAAGTTTAAAATTTGAAATACCTAGTGATGCTATGACTGCAATAGATAAAACAATTGCTAAAACTGATAATGGGTTATTAATAACGTTGTCACAGTAGTTCTTTATATAGCTTTTCATTATTTTTTATGGATACAGTCTGGGGATTTTGATTTAGCGGGATTAGATTTGAATTCCTCTATATCAAAGGCATTAATTGATAGGGCATGAATATTGCTCATAGTTGTATTTAGAGATGAATATATATGCTTATGTCTCTGAACTAAGGTCATATTTTTAAAAATATCACTAACTATAGTAAGCTTAAAATGCGATTCAGAGTCCTTGGGCACATTGTGCATGAAACTTTCATTCACCAACTCAATATACGAGGGGGTATAACACTCCTCAATTATTTTGTTAATAGTAGATTCAATAGATTCTTTGGACATAATAATCTAATTATAAATGATTAGTGCTTGATAGAGTCGGTGTTTATTGTTTCTATGATTTTAATTACAGCTTCCCACCTACCCCACTCTGCCTCATCAAGTGATGCTGCGTATTCGGCAGCCCTTAGCATGGCTATTGTTATAGCCTCGTCTCCATACTGTGAAATAAGAGCTATAGCAATTTGTTGAAGATCATTCTGCATTTTATAGAATTAAGCTGAACGAAGAAGCTTGGTATCCTGCCTTTCGATTGAACCCCAATCAATTAGTTTAAATTCTCCATCATTTGTCTCAACCAATGCGGTTATTGATTCAACCCAATCTCCACAATTATGATATTCAATACCATTTATATTGGTAATTTCCGCCTTATGAATATGGCCACAGACGATGCCATCAAAACCTCTTCGTTTACATTCAGCTGATAGGCTATTCTCATAGTCTGACATCTTGTTAACAGTTTTTTTCGTAGCATCTTTTAAATATTTAGCTAAAGACCAATAACCAAGGCCTAGCCTAGATCTAAAGAAGTTTAAGACTTTATTTAATGCCAATAAAAAGGTGTAAATTTTATCTCCTAGAATTGATAAACTCTTTCCAAATCTAGTGACAATATCAAACTGGTCTCCGTGGATAATTAAAAACTTCTTACCAAGGTGAGTGGTGTATGTATGCTCTTCTTTTAACTCAATATTTCCAAGCTCAAGGGGCTGATAAATTCGAAGAAAGTCATCATGATTCCCAGTTATATATGTAACTTTTGTACCTTGTTTAGCCATGGAAAGAATATTTCTAATTACATTACTATGCTCTTGGGGCCAATAAAGCTTTGACTTTAAGCGCCAGCAATCAATAATATCCCCAACAAGAAATAAATTTTCACATGAGTGAGATTTTAGAAAGTTATATAAGTATTTAGACTGACAGCCTTTGGAGCCAAGATGAACATCAGAAATAAAGATAGATTTGTAGTCAGACATAGCAACATTATGAGTTACAGAGACTTAGAGTCAACATTAAATATATAAGAATTTATGAATATTCTATGGGTAAAGGATGGAAAAGTTGGTCATGAAAAGCAGGTTAAAGTGCTTTTGGATGAGATAAGTAAATCTATAGAAGTTTCGATAACAGAATATGTAATCCCGCCCTCTTCAATTAAGAAGTTTCTTTTAAATCTATTCAATAAAATACCATTAACTGATGATGAGTTTGATATTGTTATTGGAGCAGGACATTCAACTTATTCAAAAATACTCAAGTTTAAAAAGGCATCAAAAACTAAAACTTTAGCTATTGCTGTTCTTGTGCCCTCATTTTTTAAGGATAGGTTTGACCTAATATGCGCCCCATCTCATGACTCTTATAAAATTAAAGATACAAATAATGTAATTTTCTTTGAGGGATCCTTGGCAAAAGTTTCAGACAGCAAGCCAAATTCTGATATTGGCTTTATAGCCCTAGGGGGTCAAAATAAGCATTACGAATTCAATGAAAGTCATATCCTAAAACAGATAACATATATGTTATCCCTTTATCCATCTAAAACCTGGTATGTGTTTAACTCAAGACGGACTAGCAAACAGATGAATGACCATCTTTGCTCACTAGCAAAAGAAAATGACAATGTTTTGATTGTTTTTAGTGATGATAACAATACGGATATCTCATTTGATGAAGTCATCTCATCAGCATCACTAAAATTGATATCCAAAGATAGTATGAATATGGTTTATGAGGCCCTGTCCTCAAAAGGTAAGACATATGTTTTTGATATGGACTCTAAAAATAAAGATAACAAAATAGTAAATCAGATAAATCGTTTAATAAATAATGGAGAAATTGGCTCTATAGAATATTTAAATATGTCTAGTGGTTTAAAGAAAATGCAACTGAAACCTCAAAAAGAATTTAATGAGGTTTATGCTGAAGTTGAAAAGTTAGCTTACAAACTATTACAAACATTAAACAAATGAAGATAATTCATCTGGTATTAAGTGATGTATTTGCTGGTATTGAACAGCATGTGGATGAACTTTCAATTTTTCAAGAAACTAGCTGTGATGTTACCGTCATGTGCAATTACTCAATAGCAGCTAAATTTAATAACAAGAATATTGAAAGCCTTAGCAATTTTAATAGACGATCTCCAATAGGTTTATTGAAGCTTGGGCTTAAATTAAAGAAATTAAATGCTGATATTATTCATACGCATGGAAGTAAGACTACTGAGATAGTAAATTTTATAAAGAAATTTATAAAGCTTAATCATGTATGCACCGTTCATGGTATTAAAAATAATACTAAGGCTTATGAAAAAGCAGATATTGCAATTGCGGTGAGCAATCTAGCAAAGGAGTCTTTAGATACTAATTCTGTTGTTATTAAGAATTGGTGGTCGCCAGCCCTGCCAGATAACATAGTTAATAATAATAAATTTATTCTTGCTGTTGGGAGACTTGAAGAGGTTAAAGGATTTGATTTACTTATAAAATCTTGGAAAGACGTGAATGAATCACTTGTCATAGTTGGAAGTGGAAATGAAAGACATAAGTTAGATGATTTGATTGAACAAAATAAACTAGAAGACAAAATATCTATAATTGACGAAGTATCACCGGATAAGCTCTTGGATTATTACAAGAATGCTACATTACTTGTCATATCTTCTAGGAAAGAAGGTGGTCCAAGAGTGGCTTTAGAAGCTCTTCACTTGAAAATTCCGGTTATATCAACAATGGTGGGTCATATGGCTGATATCTTACCTCTTGAGCTCTTAGCGAAGCCTGACGATGAAGAGTCACTTACAGCATTAATAAAGTCTTATGCAGATGATAAGACGATGAATCAAGATTCAATATTTCGATATGTTGATGAAGAGTACTCTTTAAACGCCCAAGGAAATAAAATTCTAAAAGTCTATAAAGACTTACTCGTGTCTTAGAGAGGTAGCTGGATCCAATCTTGCCGCTCTTTTCGCAGGCCAAATTCCAAAAAATAATCCAACAAGTAGAGAGAATGTTATTGAACCTATAATTGCACTAAAAGGCATGGCAAACGGCCAATCAAAAAGTGTGGCTAGCAGGAAGAGAAAACTTGTGCCAATAATAACGCCAATAAGACCGCCTATTAAGCATAGAAGCATAGCCTCAACAATAAACTGAAGCATGATTGCTTTTTGTGTAGCACCAAGCGCTTTTCTTAAACCAATTTCTCTAGTTCGCTCTGTAACAGAAACAAGCATTATATTCATAACCCCGATTCCGCCTACCACCAAACTAATGCCGGCTATTCCAGCTATAAGTGCTGTAAAGATTCCTGTTGCTTGGTTACGTAACTCTGAGAATTGACTGTAATCATTTATTCTAAAATCATTATCTTGACCAGGGCCAATATTATGTTTTTGTCTAAGAATTTGTTCAATGGTCATCATTACGTAATCAACGTTACTTTCGTTTGAAATTCCAACATTGATTCCATCAAGACGCTCAGTTCCAAAAACTCTTTGAGCTGCTGTTAATATTGGTATGTAAAACTCCTCATCAGGATTCTGCCAACCTGTTGAGCCTTCCTCTTCCAAAATACCCACGACCTCATAAGTAACGCCACCAAGAGTGACATTTTTATTAAGGATATTTTTAACTGAGGTTTTAAGTTCTTTTGGAACTTTGGAGCCAATAACAATTACCTTTCTTCTTCCAAGGTTATCATCCTCATTAAATAATCTTCCGTGTTCGAGATCATAGCCCCTTACCTCAAAATGAATAGGAAGGTATCCACCGACTCTAGCTCTCATGTTTGAATTACCAAATTTAACCTGTCTATAACCAGACATAGTTGGTGATATCTTCCAATCATGCTCAGTATTTCTAGTTAAGGCCTCAGCATCTTTTATTACTAAAGGATTAATGCCCATTGTCACAGCCCCACTTCTTCTTTGGCTAGGCTGAACACTAAGAGTTCTGCCACCAAGATCATCAATATCCTCTTCTAAAGCTTTATTTGCGCTAGACCCTAATCCTATTACTGCTATTACAGCAGCAGTGCCAATAATGATTGCTAAAGATGTTAAAAAGGATCTAACAGCATTCGTCCTAATGGAAGAAATAGCAGAATATATAGACTCCATGATTAACATAGACTTATCTTATGCTCCGAAACTAAAGGATGCATTAACACGCTCTTTGAAGCGTTTTTGATAATTGACTAAACTCATACTGGGCAGAATATATAAAACGTCCCCTGTACTTAAACCATCTATAATTTCAACATTAGCTAAGTCAGATAACCCAATTTGTACCCATGCAAGAATAGGACCATTTTTAGAGTCCTTTATTACAATAAATTTATTAAAACTTTCCCCTTTAACCCTATCAACTAAAAAAGTATCAACATCTGCTTTGTCCATATCCAAAAGAGCGGCTGCTGAATATATATCTTTTCTTGTTCTAAGAGACATCGATGGAGCGCTAAGCGAGACATCCTTATTCATAATTTGGATTACTACATCTGTATTCATACCAAGAAGAAGAAGATTGTCTCCATTATCAATATCTATCAATACAGGGAATGTAGTTACGTTTTGTTCTACTTTTGCTTTAGGTTCTATTTTAGAGACAGTTCCAAAGAATTCTTTATTACGATAAGCGGAAACTTTGATAGAAACAGATTGCCCAATTTCAACTTTACCAACATCAATTTCATCAACAAGGGCTCTAACTCTTACTTTAGAGAGATCTGCCATTGTCATTAATATAGTTCCACCACCAACAGCTGAAGTAGGCGAGGAAATTACCTGTCCAACCTCTACAGGTCTTGAAATGACAGTTCCGTCTATTGGCGATCTTACAATGGTGTCATCTAATGCTATTTTTGCATTCTCGTAAGTTACATCTGTTCTTACTAATGATGATTTAGCTTGTGCAAAATTTTCTTGAATATCTTCAAAATCTTTATCTGAAATACTTCC
>CAJXAZ010000014.1 GCA_913050015.1 uncultured Gammaproteobacteria bacterium | reverse complement strand
TTTTTGAGCCAAATAGAGAACCGCCTGCATTTTCTATAACAGCTTGTTCTATATCCTTAAACCCATCTTTATTTATAAACTTTCTTTCGGTAAAACCTTTTGTTTTTAAATGATTCTTTAAGATATCTTTTGAATTATTCTTTAAGATGACTTCTGAACCATATATAAAAAAAATATTAGGGGACTTGTCTAGATATTTTTTAATTGACAGGGCTTCACATTTCAAGAGTACTTACCTCCACCATTATTTGCTGAATAATATCCTTTTGCATGCTCTCTTTTAATAGTTTAATCATTTGACTTTGAGCGAATGGATTTAACTCATTAGATTTATATCTTTTTGTTGAGCTAAAAGATTTTCTTACAAGAGAGTTATTTAGTCTTAACTCTACTTGCAGCATAAGAGTTATTTCACCCTCAAGAGCTCTTAGCGCATCGCCTGCATAGATATTATATTCTTTAGCTACATAGCTTGTTATGCCTAGATAGCTATTCTCTTTAGATGAACCTACATTAAAAAAATATGACACCTGGTCTTTAAAATTTTGCGGCACAGTTTCATCAAACTTAATGCTATCAAAATTTAAGCCCCCGCCTTTGATAACTACTTGGTTATATCCACATGAACTAACAAAAAGAGCTAGAAAGAGGATCGCACTAAGGGAGTATTTGGTCATTAAATTATATTAACTACCTAAGCAAGATATATCAAAGAATAATTATGTAATATATTTTTAAAAAACAAAATTTATAATCTTTTCTTTAATATAAATAGTTTTTTTAATAACAGCACCTTTAAGATTTGCTGAAACATTGTCAATACTCTTAGCCAAGACCTCAATTTCTTCTTGTGTCAGCCCTTTATCAATAGTAATTTTTCCTCTTACTTTTCCATTGACCTGAACAACTAGATCAAATTCTGACACTTCTAGAAGATCTTCTCGGACTTCAGGCCATGAAGACTCTATATTGTCATCTGAAAAATCTCCATAAAAATCATTCCATAGATATTCTGATATATGAGGCGCTATTGGGTTTAGAGTTTTAAGTAAAATTGTTATCGCCTCATTTAAGCAATACTTACTAGACTCATCTGCATCTTCATTTTTAAAACTGTCAGGTATAAAGTTTAGTAACTCCATCATTGCAGCTATAGCTGTATTGAATGAATGCCTTGTTTCAAAGTCATTAGTTATTTTTACAAGAGTGGTATGTGACTTTCTTCTTAAGTCTGCCTCTTCTTTGGTAAAGATAGAAGGTTCTTTTATGTCTAAATATTTTCTTTCATTAACAAGATTCCATACTTTTTTTATAAATCTTGACGCCCCCTCTACAGAGGACTCTGACCACTCTAAACTTTGCTCTGGTGGTGCTGTAAACATCATATAAAGCCTAACGGTATCTGCTCCATATTTTTCAATATATGACTGAGGATCAACGGTGTTACCTTTAGATTTAGACATTTTAGCCCCATCTTTTAAAACCATGCCCTGTGTTAAAAGCTTTTTAAAAGGCTCATTGCCTTCAACCATTCCCATATCTCTCAACGCCTTATGAAAAAATCTTGAATATAATAAATGTAATATGGCATGTTCTATGCCTCCTATATATAGATCTACTGGCAGCCAGTAATTAGAATTTTTATCAAAAATTTCATCTTTATTATTTGATGAAGGAAATCTTGCGTAATACCAAGATGAATCCATAAAAGTATCGAAAGTATCAGTTTCTCTTTTTAAGTTTTCTGAAATATTAATAAAATCTTTATTTTGACTTAGAGGTATTGGTGCCGAGTTAGCTGGGAGTTCAGGAAGAGTAACCGGCATCTCACTCTCATCTAAAACTCTTGGCTCCCCGTCTTCATAAACAACTGGAATAGGACATCCCCAATATCTCTGCCTACTTACTCCCCAATCTCTTAATCTAAATTGAACAAGCTCTTCACCAAGATCTTTATCTTTTAATTCAGCTACTATTTTCTCAGAAGCATTTTCTGAAGTCATGCCATTAAAAATACCTGAGTTAATAAGACTTCCTTTTTGTAATACTGGGAGGCCTTCTTCATCTGATGAAATAACTTGTAATATTTCTATTTGGTACTTAGAAGCAAACTCAAAATCTCTTTGGTCATGACCCGGAACACCCATAACAACACCAGTTCCATAGTCTAGCAAGACAAAATTACCTATCCATACTGGTATTTTTTTACCAGTAAGAGGATGAATTGCGCTAAGGCCAGTATCAATACCAAGTTTTTCTGCTTTTGCCATATCTGCTTCTGCAGCTTTTGTTTCTTTACACTTATCTAAAAATTGATTGATAGAGCTATCAGTTTCAGCCAACTTCAAAGAGATTGAATGATTGGGTGATATTGCTAAGAATGAAACACCGAAAATCGTATCTGGCCTTGTAGAAAATGCCGTTAAATAATTATCAGACCCCTCGATTAAGTATTTAATTTCAGCTCCATTAGATTTACCAATCCAATTTCTTTGCATCACTTTTACATTTTCAGGCCAATCAACTTCATCCAAGGACTCTAAAAGCTCATCAGCATAATCTGTTATTTTAATAAACCATTGGTCAATTTCTTTAATTTCAATTTGAGCTCCGGATCTCCATCCCTTTCCATCAATAACTTGCTCATTAGCAAGAACTGTTTCATCAACAGGATCCCAGTTAACAAATGATTTTTTTCTATAAACCAGACCCTGATCATGAAATCTTTTAAAAATAACTTGTTCCCATTTATAATAATCTGGCTCACAAGTTCTTAATTCCTTCGACCAATCGTAGCTTAAACCTAGAGAAGCTAATTGTTTCTTCATGTACTCTATATTTTCATTAGTCCAGTCCTTAGGACTAACTTTGTTTGCTATAGCGGCATTCTCAGCGGGAAGGCCAAATGCATCCCATCCCATAGGTTGAAAAACATTAAAGTTTCTCATTCTTTTATATCTAGAAATTACATCACCTATTGTGTAATTCCTCACATGCCCCATATGAAGCTTTCCAGATGGATAGGGAAACATAGACAAACAATAGAATTTTTCTCTATCATCAGGAGTAGCCTTAAACTTATCTTCTTTTAACCACTCCTCTTGAATGGCTTTCTCGATTTCTTTAGGATTATATTCAGCTTTCATTTTTTTTCAGGAACTCATTTTCTAAGTAATTTATAGTGTGTTTATTATCAACAAAAACCTCATCACGTAACAGCTTTTGATGAAGAGAATGATTTGTTTTTATACCTTCAATAAAGAACTCATCCAATGCACTAAGCATTCTTTTAATAGCTGACTCACGGGAATTTGCTTGAGTAATTATTTTAGCTAATAAAGAATCATAATAAGGCGGTACTACGTAACCACCATATATATGAGAGTCATACCTTACTCCAAAACCTCCAGGAGTATGCATTTTTGAAATAGTCCCAGGAGATGGTTGAAATGTCTCCGGATCTTCTGCGTTGATTCTACATTCCAAAGCATGACCTTTAAAATTTATTCTGCTCTGGTCAATTTCAAATTTCATGCCCAAGGCAATTCTCATCTGAGCTTTAACTAAGTCAAACCCAGTAATCATTTCAGTTACAGGATGCTCAACCTGAATTCTTGTATTCATTTCAATAAAATAAAAATTATCGTTTTCATATAAAAATTCTAATGTCCCAACTCCTTCATAGTTAATACTTTCACATAATTTTATACATGCAGTAAATATTATTTCTAACGCAACTTCATTCAAATTTAATGCCGGAGCTTCTTCTATAATTTTTTGATGCCTTCTTTGCATGCTGCAATCTCTAGTTCCTAGATGAATTGCTTTTCCTTTTCCATCTCCAACTATTTGAACTTCAACATGTCTAGGGTTGGCAATAAATTTTTCTAAATATATTGTTTCATTACCGAATGCATTTTTAGCTTCTTGCATAGTAATTTGCGCTAGTGTAATCAAATCTTCTTCTTTTTCGACAACCCTCATTCCCCTTCCACCACCGCCAGCTGTAGCCTTTATCATTATTGGATAACCTACATCTCTTGCAATTGCTTTAAATTTTTCAGGATCTTCGGGTATCGGATCTTTATATCCAGGGACTGTTTGAATTCCAGCCTTCTCCGCTAATGTTTTAGCAGTAATCTTATCGCCCATTTTTCTGATTGTTTTAGCATCTGGTCCTATAAATTTAAAACCACTTTTTTGACACATCTCTGCAAAATCTGGATCTTCAGCAAGGAAACCATAGCCAGGGTATATAGCATCTACTTCAGTCAGCTCTGCTGCTGAAAGAATTGAAGGGACATTCAGATAGCTTTCAATAGGAGAGGTTGGACCAATGCAAACTGTTTCATCAGAGAATCTAAGATGTTTTAGGTCTTTATCACCTTCCGAATAAACTGAAACCGTAGATATTCCTAACTCCTTGCACGCTCTTATGGCGCGAAGGGCAATTTCTCCTCTATTGGCAATAAGAACTTTAAATGACATTTTAATTAATGGTAATAATTCTTTGACCAAACTCAACCGGCTCGCCATCCTCTACGTCAATCGATATTATCTTTCCGCTAATATCTGATTTAATCTCGTTCATCATTTTCATTGCTTCAACGATACATAAGACATCACCTGCCTCTATTGAATCACCAACTTTTATAAATGGGTTCTTATCTGGACTAGGCTTTCTATAAAACGTTCCAACAATAGGAGATGTAATGGCTGAACCTATTTCTAATTTCTCATCATTAACCTTTTCAGTTAAAACATGAGGAGGCTGAACTATTTGTGTTTGCATTCCTGGAGTAACAAAATGATTTTCACTCTGTCCGCCTCTAAGGATTCTTACTGATTCATCACCCTGACTTACTTCAATTTCTTTTAGATCAGATTCTTGAAGCATTTCAATTAATTTTTTAATTTTTCTTATGTCCATTTAAACTCCTTTAAATTTTAAAATTGCTTCACTAAGCGCTTGCTCATAGCCGTTAATACCTAAGCCACAAAAAACTTTTTCCGCGACATCGGAAAGGTATGAGAAATGTCTAAATTCTTCTCTAGCGTAAATATCTGAGATATGAACCTCATAAAACGGAATAGCAACTCCCAGTAAGGCATCTCTTATTGCAATACTCGTATGGGTAAAAGCGGCAGGATTTATAATGATAGCATCGACCTTATTGTCTTGAGCTTGATGAATTGCATTAACTAATTCATGTTCAGCGTTTGTCTGTAGATGGCTTAATTGGCAGTTCTGGCTCGCAGCAATCTCTTTAAGATTTGACTCAATTTCGGACAGGGAAGTACTACCGTAAAGTTCTGGCTCTCTCTTTCCTAATAGGTTTAAATTTGGTCCATTAAGTAATAATATATTCATATTTAAAAGATTTTAACAGAAATTTATCGAATTTAGAGGATTTTGTTGATAATTACATCTTTTTGAACTGGATAGCAAAACCCATCTTCAGAGCATCCTTGGTAGTATATCAATAACTCAGAAGAATTAGATATATCAGACTTATTTATAATTAAGGTAAGGTTTTTCTTTAATATTTCAGTTTTTCCAAAGAATTCATCTTCAAATAATGATTGATGAGACTCAACAATCGTAAAGGGAACACTATTGGTACCATCCTTCAGCTTGATGCTATCAAGATACATGTAGTAACCCTCCTTGATGCTCCATGATACATAAGAGCCTTCAGGTAACAGACTCTGACTTATAACAAAGACATCTTTGGCAAAAGGGACGCTTTGCTGTTCGTCAAAAAGGACTGAAGCATGAGATGGCATAATTAAACTGTATGATGTTAGGATTATTGATAAAATTTTCTTCATTGCCTGTAGAGAATAATCTTGCTGGCCACTAAAAGGAAGAATTTTTTTAATAACAGATTAAAGTGAGTGCAAATGTTTCGAATATTTTTATTAAATATATTTTTCTCTACGCCCATATGGCTTTTGAAATTAATCTACTTAAAAAGAAGAACCCCCATTAGAGGCCGCCTTGTTGATTTTCAATCCTCGGTAATTTTAGATCTAATGCCAAAAGCAGAATTACATAAAGTTTCTGACAGCTCGATTCAAGGTGTTAGAGATTTAATGGCCAAGCAAAGAACAAGATATAGGCTTTCCCTAAAACCAAAGAATAAGGTTGTAAAAAAAGATCACTTTATTGATGATAGAAAAACACTTCTTCTAAGAGAGTACATTCCACAGAATGTTAAGAAAGATAAGGTTGTATTATTTTTTCATGGCGGCGGATATGTTCTTTCATCAGTTAAAACTCATGATGAAATGGTTTCTTTTATTTCAGATAATTTAGGAGCTAAATTTTTCTCCTTAGATTACAGTCTCGCGCCAGAAAATAAATACCCATCTGCATTGAATGAAGCCTTGTCTGCGTATGAGTGGCTTATTTCAAATGGTTATGGATCAGAACAGATTAGTTTATGTGGAGATAGTGCGGGAGCTCATCTTGCAGCCTCATTAACTCATTACTTGATAGCAAATAATCATCCTAAACCCCATAGTCAGTTACTAATTTATCCAATGTGTGATCCATCATGCTCCTCTGAGTCTTATACTTTATTTGAAGAAAATTATCTTTTAACTAAAAAGGCAATGATCTGGTTTTGGGATAAATTGATTAATTCAAAAAATAATATAGATGATGAATGCTTAAATTTAATGAAAGTTAATTTAGAAAAAGAGCTTCCAAAAACTATAATAGTTACAGCAGGGTTTGACCCTCTCAGTGATGAAGCTGAAAAATATGCATATTTATTGCATGAAAAAGGCAACAATGTGAAACAATTACATTATCCATCTATGTTCCATGGCTTTGCCTCAATGACTAGATTGAACTCAGCAAAAATAGCTGTGGTAGATTTTTTAACAGAATATAAAAAAATATTATGAGTAAGATTTTAGAAATAAATAATTTAAGCATTAATTTTGCAACTAGAGACGGCTCTTTTACAGCTGTTAATAATATTAGCTTTGATATTGAAAAGAATAAAACAATGGCACTAGTTGGTGAGTCTGGTTCAGGTAAATCAGTAACGGCCATGTCAATACTTCAACTTCTTCCTAGACCTCAAGCCACCTATGGAAAAGAGTCTTCTATAAAATTCAATAATAAAGAAATAATTGATGCTGCAAAAGAAGATCTTCTTTCTATAAGAGGCAATATTGTTTCTATGATTTTTCAAGAACCAATGACTTCTTTAAACCCTTATCATCGAGTTGGTAATCAAATAACTGAATCAATTTTACTTCACTCTAATGTTTCCAAAAAAGAAGCTATAAAAGAAGCTATGGATCTAATGAGTCTTGTTGAAATAGATGATGTTGGTAGAAGGTTTTATTCTTACCCACATGAGCTTTCAGGCGGACAAAGACAAAGAATAATGATAGCTATGGCACTGGTCAATAAGCCAGAACTGTTAATTGCAGATGAGCCTACAACAGCTCTAGATGTAACAATCCAGGCACAAATACTTGACCTAATGGGCAAGCTTAAGACAGAGCTAGGCATGTCAATTTTATTTATTACTCACGACTTAGGTCTGGTTCAGGAATTTTCAGATCAAGTCTGTGTTATGAAAAATGGAGAAATTGTAGAGCAGGGTGATACAAATGAAGTTTTTGAAAACCCCTCTCATGCTTATACTAAAAAACTTCTTGATGCAGAGCCTCAACCAAAACCAATTGAGGATATAGACAAGACTCCAGTTATTGAAATTAACAACCTTAACGTTTTTTACAACACACCTTCAGCCAATCCCTTTAAAAAAGAAAGGTTTCATGCTGTTAAAGACATTTCTTTAAATATATATAAAAATACTACAATAGGATTGGTAGGTGAATCTGGTTCCGGAAAATCTACTCTTGGTAGGGCCATTGCTAGCTTGATACCTTATGAGGGAGATATATCTTATGAAGGTAAAAATCTTAAATCGAACTCCTCGAAAGAAGCAAAAGAGCTTAAAAAGCATGTTCAAATAGTATTTCAAGATCCTTATGGATCACTATCTCCTAGAATGACTATTGGTGAAATAGTTGGAGAGGGACTAGGTGTGCACTTTAAGCTTTCAAGGAATGAAAGAGATCAGAAAATCGATAAAGTATTATCTGATGTTGGGATTGAGTCATCAGCAAAAAATAAATATCCACATGAGTTCTCTGGTGGGCAGAGGCAGAGGGTTGCTATTGCTAGATCTCTGATAATGAATCCAGCATTTATGATCCTTGATGAGCCAACATCTGCCCTTGATAGATCAATACAAATACAGGTTATAGATCTTCTTAAAGATATCCAAAATGAATATGGGCTTACCTATTTATTTATAAGTCATGATTTAAAAGTTATTAGATCAATGTCAGATTTTATATTCGTTATGAAGGATGGAATGATTGTCGAGTCAGGCTTGTCTCATCAGGTATTTGATAATCCAAAAGAAGAATATACTAAAAAATTACTTTCCGCTGCGTTAAGATACGCATCCAATTAATATTACGATAACCATATGACTTCAAGAAAATATTCAAAAGAGTTAGTGGATGGCCCCAATCAAGCAGCGTCCAGATCCATGCTTAGGGGCGTTGGTTTCACATCTGAAGATTTTACCAAACCTTTTGTCGGTATAGCGTCAACCGGAGCAAAAGTTACCCCATGTAATATGCATATTAATCAGCTTGCAGAAGTGGTTGAAAAGTCTGTTGATACATCTGGAGGTAAGGGCGTTCTATTTAATACCATTACTGTCTCAGACGGTATATCAATGGGCACCCAAGGTATGAAATATTCACTAGTATCTAGAGAGGTTATTGCAGATTCTATAGAGACAGTTGTAGGCTGTTTAGGATATGACGGCCTCATTGCAATTGGTGGATGTGATAAAAATATGCCAGGCTGTGTGATTGGTATGGCAAGACTTAACAGGCCTTCTATATTTGTGTATGGCGGGTCAATAAGACCAAGTGAAGAAAATACTGACTATGTAACAGTCTGTGAAAAAACAGGTGAATTCTCTAAAGGCGATTTACCAGAAGCAGAATTAATACATGTTGAAAAGATTTCAGTTAAAGGTCCAGGATCATGCGGTGGGATGTATACAGCTAATACTATGGCTTCAGCTATTGAGGCACTGGGAATGAGTTTACCGGGAAGTAGTAGTCAGGATGCTGTTTCAGATGATAAGCAGAATGATTGTAAAGAAGCCGGCCTTGCGATAATAAATCTCTTAGATAAGGATATTAAACCTTCAGACATCATGACTAAAAAGGCATTCGAAAATGCTATCACGGTTGTTATTTCCCTTGGCGGATCAACCAATGCAGTTCTTCATATGCTCGCGATGGCCTATGCCATAGGAGTAGATCTTCATCTGGATGATTTCACAAGAATTGGAAAGAAAACACCGGTTATGGCTGATCTCAAACCATTCGGATCTCATTACATGTCAGAACTAAATGCTAATGGAGGCATCCAACCTTTAATGAAAATGTTGCTTGAAAAGGGACTTCTCCATGGAGATTGCTTAACAGTAACAGGAAAAACACTTGCTGAAAATCTTGAAAGTATTCAGCCATATAACGATAAACAAAAGATTATCAGAGGCTTTGAAAACCCTATTAAAGAGAATAGCCATTTAAGAATTCTTTATGGAAATTTAGCTAAAGAAGGAGCTGTAGCAAAAATTACAGGCAAGGAAGGAACATCCTTTGAGGGAATAGCTAGAGTATTTAATTCTGAAGAGGATGGTGTAGAGGCTATATTGGCTAAATCAATAAAACCTGGTGATGTTGTTGTTATTAGATATGAAGGGCCAAAGGGCGGGCCAGGCATGAGAGAAATGTTAAAGCCAACATCAGCAATTATGGGACAAGGTTTGGGAGATAGTGTTGCATTCATAACAGATGGAAGATTCTCTGGAGGAACTCATGGTTTTGTTGTTGGGCACATAACCCCAGAAGCTGCAGATGGAGGTTTGATAGCAATAGTTGAAGATGGAGATACTATTTTAATAGATGCTGAAAATGATCAATTGCTTTTAAAAGTCTCAGAAGATGAAATTGCGCATAGAATATCAAAATGGGTAAATCTTGCTAAAACTCCAGAGAAAGGTGTTTTATCTAAATTTGCTAAAAGTGTAAAATCCGCTAGCCTTGGAGCAGTAACAGACTAAACCTATGTTTATAAATAGAAAATTTCCAAATACCAGACTTAGAAGACTTAGATCTAGCTCTAATATATTAGATCTAGTCTCTGAAAAAAGACTGTCCTCAGATGACTTAATCCAACCAGTATTTATTAAAGAGGATATTGATGGTTCTGAAGAGATTGAATCTATGCCAGGAATATTAAGGCATGGTAAAAGTGTAATTTTAAAAGAAGTAGAAAGTATCGTAAGATCTGGAGTTAAGACTATAGCTCTGTTCCCAGTTGTTAATAGCTCAAAAAAGGACTCCAAAGGCACTGAAGCTACTAATAAAAATAATTTAATGTGCGAGTCAGTAAATCTTATAAAAGAGAGTTTTCCCGAAGTAATTATAATAGCTGATGTAGCTCTTGATCCTTATACAGATCATGGACACGATGGGATTATCAAAAATAATTATGTTGATAATGATCTAACCCTAGACATATTAAGATCTCAATCTTTAGTTTTAGCTGAAGCTGGAGCTGACATCATAGCTCCCTCAGACATGATGGATGGAAGAATCGGTGTAATCAGAGAGGCCTTGGAGAGCTCAGGCTATAAAAATACCATCTTACTTTCTTATGCTGCTAAATATAATTCAAAATTCTATGGACCCTTTAGAGATGCAGTAAATTCAGCTTCTAATTTGGGAACCTCTTCTAAATCTTCTTATCAAATGTCTCCCTACAATAGCGATGAAGCACTTCACGAAGTTGCGATGGATATAAATGAGGGAGCAGACATTGTAATGGTAAAACCAGGCATGCCTTATTTAGATATAGTCTCTTTAATTAAAAATACCTTCAAGATTCCTACTTTTGCCTATCAGGTCAGCGGCGAATATAGCATGCTAAAACTAGCCATTTCTAAGGGGTGGCTTGATAATGAGGTTATACTAGAATCGTTAATAAGTTTTAAAAGAGCTGGAGCAGATGCAATTCTGACTTACTCAGCAAAAGAAATTTCCATGGAGATAAACAAAAAATGAGTAATGTAATTGAAATACATGATGAAGAAAATTTTACCAATAACGTTCTAAATTCTGAAACACCGGTTTTAGTAGATTTTTGGGCTGAATGGTGTGGACCTTGCAAGCAGTTAACACCTACTGTGGAAGAAATTGCTGCTGAAAACGAAGGCAAAATTAAAGTATTTAAAATGGACGTTGATGCTAACAGAGAAACGGCTGCAAGATATGGAGTTAGATCCATACCAACTTTGATGATATTTAAAAATGGAGAGCCGGTAGGTACTGAAATAGGAGCTCTTAGCAAGCAACAGCTTGAGGATTTTATCAATACAACTATCTAAGTTTTGGTCACAAACTTTGCATCTTTAACTAAAAAGGAATATCATTTTTACATCTAGGCCCTGTGGCCACAATCTAACCACTCTTTTTCTCATAAAAAAATAGCACTGGAACTACTTACATGAATCTTACTGAAATTAAAATCAAGCCAATAAGTGAACTTGTTGATATAGCAACTGAATTGGGGCTAGAAGATGTTGGCAGACTTAAGAAGCAAGAAATAATATTTAAAATTTTCAAACATAAAGCATCTGAAGGTGTTGAAATATTTGGCGGTGGAGTTCTAGAAATTTTAAATGATGGATTCGGTTTCTTACGATCACCAGAAGGCTCTTACTGCGCTGGGGAGGATGATATTTATGTATCTCCAAATCAGATAAGAAAATTTAGTTTAAGAAAAGGTGACACTGTTGCCGGTAAAATAAGAACACCTAAAGAAAAAGAAAGATATTTTGCATTAATTCAGGTTGATACTATTAACGGCGAAGATCCATCAAAAACAAAGAATAAGATTCTTTTTGAAAACTTAACTCCACTATTCCCTAATGAAAGATTAATCCTTGAACAAGGATCAGGTTCTAAAGAAGATCTTTCTTCAAGAATAATTGATTTGATAGCTCCAATTGGCAAGGGCCAGCGTGGCTTAATCGTATCCCCACCTAAAGCAGGTAAGACACTAATGCTTCAAAGTATTGCTCACTCAATAAAAAGCAACAATCCTGAGGTTGAGTTAATTGTTTTACTAATTGATGAAAGGCCTGAAGAAGTTACTGAGATGTCGAGAACGGTAAAGGGTGAAGTCGTGGCAAGTACCTTTGATGAACCACCAACCAGACATGTTCAAGTAGCTAATATGGTTATAGAAAAAGCAAAAAGGCTCGTGGAACATAAAAAAGATGTAGTAATTCTATTAGATTCAATTACTCGTTTAGGAAGAGCCTACAATTCAGTTCAGCCATCATCAGGGAAGATATTAAGTGGTGGAGTTGACTCGAATGCTCTTGAAAGACCTAAAAGATTCTTTGGTGCTGCTAGAAACCTTGAAGAAGGTGGAAGTTTAACAATTATAGCGACTGCTCTTGTAGATACTGGTTCTAAGATGGACGAAGTTATTTATGAAGAATTTAAAGGCACGGGCAACATGGAAATTCATCTTGAAAGAAAGATAGCTGAAAAAAGAATCTATCCAGCCATCAATATAAGAAGGTCCGGAACTAGAAGAGAGGATTTACTAACAGCTGAAGATGAGCTTCAAAGAATGTGGGTTCTTAGAAAAATTCTTGATGATATGGAAGATGCGCAATCAATACAGTTCTTAATTGATAGACTAAAGTCATTCAAAACAAATGATGAGTTCTTTACTTCAATGAAAGGCGGAGCTTCAAAGAAGACTAAATAAATTCTTTAGCTTTTTTTAGCATTGACTCGTCGGAAGGGCTCTCAGCTACCTCAATTTTCATATCTAAACCTTCATTGCCAAAATTTTTCTTTATCTTATCTTTAATTCTTTGAGAGGAAACAACAAATATTTTTTCTAAAAGAGTTTTATGCCCAATAGCTTTGTGTATAAAAGAGAAAGTTAAGTAGTTATATATCAAAACTATTTTTGGTCCCTGATTCAAACTAGTAACATCAAAATCTGAATAAATTAGATCATAGCAAGCAATCTCATCAATATTATTTTTAAGGATTTTTTGTAAAGTTCTATTTGAGTTAGAACCGCAGAATAATAAATTTCTACCTGGATATTCTTCAAGTATTAGTTCAGCTAGAAACTCAGATGATGGATGATTGGGTAATATAGAGCTCATTCCCTTGTCTTCAATAATTTTTTTTGTTGCTAGGCCAATACAAAATATATTTGATTGTATTTCTTTAAGGTCAATTTTAGCTTTTAAAATCTCTAGACCATAAGAAGCTGATGTCTGGCTAGTAAAAATAATATTCTTATATGATTCAATATCTTCTAGTTTTCTTTCCCAGCTCTCAATAACTTCTTTGCTTGATATGGGTGTAATTTCAGATAGATGAAGATTAGTTAAATCTATTTTCTCCTTTGCACAAAGAGTATTTATATTTTGTGATAGATTTTTTGGCCTAGTATTAATTATCACTGTTCTAATATTATTAAATGAGCATCATTGGAAATGAAATCTTCTGCTAGCGAATGAATGTCTTGTGTTAAATTTTCATAACTAGACTTGATCTCTCTGTAAATCTCTTTTTGACCATTCTGTGAAAGCACTTTTGCAGATATATTAATTCCATAAAGCTCTTCCTTGCAAAGAATAGCAATTGGGGAAAGACAAGAGCCGTTTAGGTAGGCTACAAATTCTCTTTCTGCATTAGCCAGGGCCATTTGTGAAGAATTATTTATGCTATTCATAATGGACATAATTTCCTCATTTGATTTAAGACATTCAACGCCAATAAATCCTTGTGATGCTGCTGGAAGCATTTCTTGCATTGAGAATTCATAAGCATTGGTTAATTCCATATTCAGACGATTAAGTGCAGCCTTTGCAACTATCAAACCATCAAAATGCCCTTCGTGTAATTTTCTAATCCTTGTAGATATATTGCCTCTTACAGGGATTATATTAAGGTCTGTTCTCGCTCTAAGAATTTGAGCTTTTCTCCTTGGACTTGATGTTCCGATTGAAGCGTTGCTAGGAAAATCTGTAAGACTGGATCCATTTCTTGATAGTAGAACATCCGAAGGGTCCTCCCTTTCAAAAATAGCTGCTATGGAATACTGTATATCTATTTTTGCTGGCACATCCTTAAGGCTGTGCACTGCTATGTCTGCTTCACCGGTCTCTAATGCTGACTCTAGTTTTGTTACAAATAAACCTTTGCCGCCAATTTCATGGAGAGGTTTTTCAGTTTGATCTCCTTCAGAAGTCATGGGAACTAATTCCACTTCAACCTCAGCATGCTGTGCTTGAATTTTATTCATGACGTAATTGGCTTGGAAGAGCGCAAGTTCAGATTGTCTGGTGGCTATTTTAATTTTCATTTATCTTAAGTAGTAAGGCCTTAACATCTCCAACAGACTTTTCCTTGAGTACTTCTAAAGATTTAGGTATTTCTATATCAGTATATTTGCTGTGTTCAAGATATATTTTACATGAAGGTTTTAAATTACCTTTTTTAACCAAAAGATTTAACATCTTCAATTCATATTCTTTATTAAAGGGAGGGTCAAGAAAGATAAAATCAAATTCCGAAAGATCTCCCTGTCGTACCCATGTAAAGGCGTCCTTAAAGAGAACTTTAGCCGAAGCCTTGAGGTCAAGTGATTTAATATTTGCAGCTATTAAGGTGTAATTAGTTTTATTTAGCTCGACAAACATAACTTTCTTAGCATCTCTAGACAGAGCCTCAATCCCAAGAGATCCAGTCCCGGCAAAAAGATCTAAGCAATTAGAATCAGATATCTCAAACTGCAACCAGTTAAAGAGTATTTCTTTCAATTTATTTGATGTGGGCCTAAGAGTATCTTTATATTCAAAAGGAATCTTTTTTCCTCTTAAATTTCCGCCTGAGATTCGTATGTTATTTTTCATCTGTATCTATGTATTTTGGCAGTACTATTTATATTTCCTTTCAGTATAATTCATTACATGACAATACAAGATAACTTTAGAACAGCTATGAGGAATTACATCTACTCAGTAAGTGTAATGTCAATGAAGGACGCTGATGGAAACCCTTATGCAATAACAGTTTCTTCTGTGACATCAATATCTATGGAGCCGCCAAGCTTACTAGTCTGTATTAATAAAAGCGCAAGAGTTCATGATTCAATAAAAGAGGGATCTGATTTGTGTATTAACTTACTAACCAAAGATCAGGAAGAAATTTCAAATACTTGCTCTAGCGAATCTCAATTTGATAAAAGATTTGATGATAAAAACTGGGATATGCAAAACATCCCCTTTTTAGCAAATGCTCAAGCAAATATTTTTTGTAAAGTGGATAAGTTAATTTCTTATCACACTCATTCTATAGTGATTGCTCATGTATTAGATGCCAATAGCAAAGAGAGCATGAATACATTAGTCTATGCTAATGGTAAGTATGCATAAATCTTTATTAATTCTTTTGGTCTCTATAATTAGTTCACCCATTTCGAGTTCCGGGCATATGCATTTAGAATCCGATGAGGTGCATTGTGCTAATACTTCAGAGGTTTTTCTTATATCGCCAAAAAATGGTTTTAAAACAAACTCGGCAGAAGTAAAAGTAATTTTTGGATCTCGTAATGTTGATATTAGCCCTGCTGGTAAAGTGGTAGAGTCTTCAGATTGCTCTAAAGCTTCAGGTCATCACCATTTAATCATTGATAGCGCTTTACCAAACCTTAAAAGACCAATCCCATCTTCGAAAAGCTACATTCATTTTGGCGGCGGGCAGACTGAAGCAACTATCTCTTTGGATCCGGGTAAGTATTCTCTTCAATTATTATTAGGTGACTACGCACATATTCCTCATGAGGAACCAATTTTTTCAGAGATAATAGAAATAGAAATTCTTAGGCCTTAATAATTCCAGTAAGTACTTTTTCGAGATAGGCTGGTAGATCAGAGCTTATTCTTTTTGTAGTGCTCATAGGACCGAATTCTGAAGTGTAATTGTCATTCTCAGTTAGTACTTGTTTTCTAAGAATGCCAACCATCCCATGAAGCAAAGCCCACACAGTTATGGATTTCCCAGAAAGAATATTTTCATCTTTTTCTTTTAGGAATGAAGAAAGATTGAGCACTAAACTATCAAAGGTCTTGTTTGCGGTCTCTACTAATTCAGGATACTCTGCAAAATTACCAACAACTGTTCCAAACATCAAATCATAGGTATTTGCATTTTGTAAACCAAAATCAATATAGGATTTAGAAGATTTAATAAAGTCGTCAAGTGTTACGTTTTGTTTTTGCAAAAATACAGCTGTATGAAGCTTTTTAAAGCCCTCTGTTGCAACTGCGGCATAAAGCTCTTCCTTTGTTTTAAAGTGCCTGTAGGGAGCAGTTTGTGAAACATTACTTTCTTTTGCTAGTGAGCGAATACTAAGCTTTGCATATCCATCTCTTTCACAAATAACAGAAGCGCAGCTTATAAGCTCCTCTTTTAAGTTTCCATGGTGATACGATTTCATTTGCTACCTATTTAATGTTGACACTGCATACATTTTAGTTATCATGTTGACACTGCAAACATTAATTTCTTTGAGGCTCAAAGTCAATATAAATAAAATGAACATAAATCTTTCAAAACATATAAGTCTAATTTGTATCAGTATTTTTTTTAGCTCTTTAGTAAATGCTTTAGAGGTTTTAGAAGTTAAAATGCTTAATGAATATTCTGTAACTAGAGAGTTCCCTGGTAAATTACTTCCAATAGAGCAATCTAAATTAGCTTTTGAGATACCAGGTAAGATTAGATCTATAAATGTTGATATCGGTGATTCTGTTACTAAGGGGCAAGTTCTTGCCAGCTTGGATAGCAGAGAAGCTCAAGCTCAATTGAATCAAGCTAAAGCTAGATATGATTTGGCTGCCCAGGTATTAAATAGATATAAAGATTTAAGATCACAGGGACATATATCCTCTCAAGACTTAGATAAGGCTCGCTCTGAAGAGTTAGTTGCTAAATCTCAATATGATTTATACAAAGTAAAACTTGAGCAAACTCAATTATTGGCACCCTTCAATGGAATTATCCAGGACAGGTTTTTAGATACAGGGTCAGTTATAAATGGAGGAGTTCCAATTTTAGAGGTTCTAGATTCTAGATATATAGAAGCTCATGTATCTGTTCCAGCTGAATACATATCAAAGATTAATACTGGAAAAAGCTATGATTTTCAGGTTGAAGATAGAATAGTAAAGGCAAAGCTTCAAAGGTTAGCACCAATGTCTCCCGGGGGTTCGGCCAATAGGTTAGCAATTTTTAGGTTTGACACTTTTTTTAACCCAGGCTCAATAGTTACATTAAAAATAAGTTTGAAAGAGAGCGGCAGAGGGACGTGGGTTCCAATCAAGTCACTATCACAATCAGAGCAAGGCATTTGGGCGGTTTACACTATTAATGAAAAAAGAATAGTCGTTAGAGACTTGGTTGAAGTTGTTTACTATGAAGGCGAATATGCTTTTGTTAATGGCACGTTAAATGATGGAGATTTAATTGTCTTAGGCGGCGCTAAAAAAACTATTGAAGGTAAATTCATAAATTAATAATGAAATTTATAACTCTTTTAGTAGAAAGACCTAGAATATTATTCTTAACTCTATCTTTTATTCTCCTTGCAGGCATCTCCTCAGCACTATCTATTCCCATTCAAGAAAATCCAGAACTAGCTGAAAGATGGGGCGGCATTAGAATCGTATATCCAGGTGCATCTCCTGAGAGAATTGAGACTCAAGTAGTAAGTGACCTAGAAATAAAATTAAGAGAAGTTCAAGAAATTATGGATTTAGATTCTATTATCGTTCCAGGCTTTGGAACGATTGTAGTTGAGCTTGAGCAAAGCGTGCCCCCAGAGCTTATTGAGCAATCATGGTCTAAAATCCAAGATAAATTAGCTCAAGTAATAGCTCCTCCTGGCGTAAATATATATCTAGAAAGAAGTAGCGGGCCACCAATAACTGTTCAGTATGCAGTATCGTGGAATGGCGAAGGCGAAATACCTCTAGTCATGATGTCCAGACTAGCTAATCAATTAAAAAGAAAGTTAAGCTCAATAGGTCAATCTCATGGAACAGCTATTTACGGAGCAGCAGAAGAAGAAGTTTTAATTGAGGTTGATTCTGCAAAGATGTCCTCATTAGGACTTACCTATCAGGATATCTCCAAAGCCATACAATCTCTAGATAATAAAAAACCCGTCGGCGTTTCGTCAGATACTAAGTCAGAGTTTTTAATTAGTCTTAAAGACAATATACAAAGTATTCAGAAAATCTCAGAAATACCAATAAAGGTTATAAATGGCAAAGAGATACTCCAATTAAAAGATATTGCAGAGGTATCAAAGGAGCCTGCCTCGCCAGTCGAAGGCATCTTTTTATATAATGGTAAAGTTGTTGTATCTGTTTCCGCATCAGGAGCATTCTCCCAACGAGTTCATGATTTTGTTGCAAGAGCAGAGTCAGTGGTTGATGAAATGCGATTAACTCTTCCTGAAGAGATCTCAATTGATCTTATGTATGATGAATCTTTCTACACAACAAAAAAATTCGACGAACTAATCAAGAGTTTTTCATTAGCAACATTTTTTGTTTTGAGTTTGAGTCTATTTTTCTTGGGACTAAGGCCAGCAATTATTGTAACCATGATTCTTCCTTTTTCTATCTGCCTTGTAATGGTAGGTTGTAAATTAATAGGTCTGCCTTTGCACACAACTTCAATTACGGGAATTATTATTGCACTTGGTTTACTAATAGATAATGGCATTATTGTTGTTGAAGATTATAAATATCGAAGGTCATCTGGCCTATCTATAGAGGACTCAATCTCTAACACTTTAAAGTATCTTACAACTCCATTGGCAGCGGCAACTGGAACAACTGTATTTTCTTTTCTTCCGGTTGTCACTGGAGAGGGTTCAAGCATTGAATTTGTTGGCGGCCTTGCTATGACAGTTATTATGTCCATTGTGTCTTCATTGGTCTTGGCTATTATTATGGTGCCAGTGCTGATGAGCTACATGGAAAAAATTCCTTACTTTAAAGACGTTGATATTAGTAAAGAAGGCTATAGAAATGAAAAGATTCTTGCTAAATATAGAAAATTTTTGACTTGGGCTTTTGCAATACCTCGAAGGGCAATCCTTATTGCAATATCTTTTCCAATATTAGGGTTTATGTTGTTTAACACCTTGCCCAAGGATTTTTTTCCTGCCCAGGATAGGGATATGTTCAGAGTGAATATAGAGCTGCCATCAAACGCCTCTTCTTCAAAAACTTTAGAAAGAGTTAAGTTACTAAGACAGCAAATACTAGATAGTGAGTTAGTAGAGATTGAGAAAGACTATTGGTTTATTGGAAGAAGGTCCCCAAGAGTCTTATTTAATGTAGTAGGCGGCACAGATAATAAAGGCAATAATAATGTTGCTGAGTCTGTTTTTTATGCAAAAGATTTCAAGCAAATGACGAAAAACCTTCCAGCACTTTCTAAGTATTTGGTTGAACAAAACCCTGATATCATAGTCCTCGTTGATATTTTTAGCCAAGGTCCACCTGTCTTTTCTGATATAAGTTACGAAATTTATGGCGATGATCCTGATGTCTTATTGCAACTAGGTCAAGAACTTGAACTAATTCTCAGTAATGCTCCTGGTATCAATACAACAAAGTCGGACTCTTCAGCCTCTGCCCCAAGCATTGAATTTGAATTAAATAGTTCGAGCATATCCCTGTCAGGAATAGATGCCAGTTCGTTGGTTGGAGAATTATATGCAGCAAATAATGGAATAATTGTTGGAACGATGCTTGATTCAAATAAAGAGATTCCAATTAGGCTAAAAGGAATAGCAAATTCTAAAAATATAACAGGCAGTGCAAGTTTCTTAACTATTCCATCAAATGGAGGGTTCGAATATCTAGATAGCTTTGGAACAACCTCTTTAACTAGCAAAATAAATACTATTAGAAGGATTGATGGTAAAAAAGTTAACAATGTCGAGGCATGGCTTTGGACGGGAATACTTCCATCCTCTGCAGAAAATTTTATAAAAGATGACGTTAGGGAATTTGAATCTAGAATGCCTATTGGCTACACCTTAAAGCAATCTGGAGAAGCTGAATCTAGAGGACAGTCTCAGGCCTCTATTTTTTCATCTGCTTTTATTTACTTGATACTAATAATAGTCGGTCTGGTTCTTGCTTTAAATTCCTTTAGAGAAACGGGACTTATTCTATCTGTCGCTTTTCTTTCTGTCGGCCTTTCTTTTCTAGGGCTCTTTATTGGCCAGCAAAATTATGGCTTTGTCGGAACAATAGGCGCTGTTGGATTAATCGGCTTATCAATTAATGATTCAATTATTGTTCTTTCTCATATGAAGGAAGAGGCAGAAAAAAAATCAGTTACAAAGGCTGAGCTCATTGAAGTAGTTATAAGATCAACAAGACATATCATTACAACTTCACTGACAACAATTGGAGGATTTCTTCCTCTAATATTTGCTAGCATTTTCTTCAAACCCCTTGCTTGGGGTATGACCATTGGTGTTTTAGGAGCTACTTTAACAGCATTGCTTTATATACCTGCCATGTTCATGGTTATAAAGAGAATTAAGTACTAGAGCACTTCTCAGAACAGTAATTTAAACCAGATTTTTTCATGACAAGAGATTCATGTACTTGAGTTCCACACTCTGAGCACGCAATCATTTGATCAAGCTTTTTTTCTTTAGGAGAGATCAGCGATCGAATATAAGACCTAGCAATTGCTACCAATATAAAAATTATAAAAATGATTAATAGAGGAAATAACTTTAAAAAAAGCATTTATTTAGTCACTTGAGCTTGGCTTTGTATCTTTTAAAAAATTCCAAGACCAATTACTGGTTTCATTTATGCTTTGAGATTCTTGATCAGAGTAATTCAAAGATATGATCTTAACCACGCTATCAAGAAGTTCTGAATACCCAAGAGCTTCATAGGATGCTTCTAATATTTTTAGCGCTCTAAAGTTTTCACTTGAATTAGGGATATTTTCAATAACATAATTAGCTCTTCGGATTGCCGCAACATATGCATTAACAGTAAGGTAGTAATCAGCAGCAGCCAGCTCATTCCTAGCAATCATATTTCTTAAGTAAACATTTCTTTGTTTTGCGTAAGGCGCGTATTGGCTATCAGGAAATCTAGTTAAGAACTCTGAAAATTCAGAAAAAGATTCCTTTGCCCCAGAAATATCCCTATTCGCTAGATCCGTGTCCGTTAGTCTGGAAATAAAACTACTATCTCTGGTGTAACTTGCAAGACCTTTCATGAAATAGGCATAGTCAATATTTGGATGTCTAGGATGAAGCCTAATAAATTTTTCTGCTGCCGAATGAGCAGCTTCAGTTTCTGAATTCATGAAGTGAGCATATATAAGTTCAACTTGGGCCTGCTCGGCATATTTTCCAAAAGGGTATCTTGATTCAATTGCCTCTAAGGCCTCTATTGCACCAAAGAAATTGCTAGATTGCATTCTTCTTTGAGCTCGATCGTAATATATTTTTTCAGGCTCTTCTATTTCAGGACCATCGGAATTACAACCGATCAATAAAGTAGCTACAATAGGCACTACTAATAATAATTTTAAAATTTGTTTACTATGTTTCATTATTTGCATATTTTACCTTCATTATTCTAACTTAACCTTTAAAACATCTATTTAGATTATTTTTTTTTAAAAAAGTTCATATGACAACAACAAAAAAAGTCCCAATTGAATTATCAGGCCAAAGACTCGATAAGGCATCGGCTGAATTATTCTCAGATTTTTCTAGAACTCAAATTAAAAAATGGATTGTTGATGGAAGAATATTGGTAAATGGTGATCTAGGACAACCTAAAGAGTCAGTGCAAGAAGATGATGAAATTGAAATCAATCCCGTAGAAGAAAGAAAGGTGTCATGGGACGCTCAGGATATACCATTTGGTATTTTTCATGAAACAGAAGACTTTATTATTATTGACAAACCAGCTGGCCTTGTAATGCATCCAGGTTCTGGATGTTTTGATGGAACCTTGGCAAATGGACTCATCAATAAATTTCCTGAATTAGCTAACTTACCAAGGAGTGGAATAGTTCATAGGCTTGATAAAGGCACTTCAGGAATTTTACTGGTTGCAAGAAATGACCAGTTCCGTAACTATTTTATTAATGAAATGCACGAAAGAAGAATTACTAAAAAATATACTGCCATCGTCTCAGGTTCGACTATAGGGAGCTTCCCAATTGATGCAGCAATAGGAAGAGATAAGAATAATAGAACTAAAATGTGTATTAGGCTTGATGGCAAAGAGGCTATAACATTTGTTAAGTTAAAAGAGAAAATAGGGAATTATTCTGTTCTTGATGTCACCATTGAAACAGGCAGAACCCATCAAATTAGAGTACATCTAGCATCAAAGAAATTACCAATTATCGGTGATCGAACATACGATGCTGGCAAAACTATTGCTAAAGGTAGCTCGAAGGAGCTTATAGCGGTCATAAGAGGCTTTTCAAGAACTGCTCTTCACGCAAGACTCCTATCTTTTGTATGCAATAAATCTGGTGAGGAGCTTTCGTTTGAAATTCCAACACCTAGCGATATGCAGAATCTAGTAGTTGATATTAAGAACCACACATAACCTAGATATAAAAAAACCAAGAAAAACTTGTTTTTTGACCTATAAAATAATATAAACCTTATTCCTATACGTTTTTGGTAAAAAATTGAAATTATCTGGCGCTGACATGCTTTT
>CAJXAZ010000013.1 GCA_913050015.1 uncultured Gammaproteobacteria bacterium | reverse complement strand
CCGACCAATGGATTATGAGTCCACTGCTCTAACCAACTGAGCTACAGGCCCGAAACTTAATCGTCTAAGAAACTTTTTAAATGACTAGATCTACTAGGATGTCTAAGTTTTCTTAAAGCTTTTGCTTCAATCTGACGAATTCTTTCTCTTGTCACATCAAACTGTTTTCCAACTTCTTCAAGAGTGTGATCGGTATTCATTCCAATACCAAATCTCATTCTAAGCACCTTCGCTTCTCTTGCAGTTAATGATGCAAGCACGTCATCGGTTGCAAAGTGTAGACTATCTTCAGTAGCATTATCAAGAGGAGATTCAATAACCGTATCTTCAATAAAGTCACCTAAACTTGAGTCTTCATCGTCACCTATCGGTGTTTCTGTCGAAATTGGCTCTTTAGCAATTTTTAATACCTTTCTAACTTTATCCTCAGGCATATCAAGCTCTTTACTTAACTCTTCTGGAGTAGGCTCTCTACCCATTTCCTGCATCATCTGACGAGATACTCTATTAAGCTTATTTATAGTCTCAATCATATGCACCGGAATTCTAATTGTTCTAGCTTGGTCAGCGATTGATCTAGTAATAGCCTGTCTAATCCACCAAGTAGCATAAGTAGAAAATTTATACCCTCTTCTATATTCAAATTTATCAACAGCCTTCATCAAACCAATATTTCCTTCTTGGATTAAATCTAAGAACTGAAGTCCTCTGTTTGTATATTTTTTAGCAATAGATATAACTAGTCTTAAGTTAGCCTCAACCATGTCTTTCTTAGCACGTCTCATTTTGGTCTCACCCATAGACATGTTTCTATTAACTTCTTTGATTTCTTTAACGCTTAAGCCAACTCTAGTTTCTAGATCGATAATATCTTTTTGAGCAATCACAACGTCTTGCTTAACTTTTTCAAGTAGGTCTTTTTTATACTTCTTCTCTTTCATTAGAGAATCAACCCATTTTACTTTTGTTAGATTTGCAACATAGGCAGCAAGGAAATCTTTTCTAGGCATTCTGGCATTTCTGACAAGTTGCTCTTGAATAAATTTCTCTCTTTCTCTTATCTCACTCAAGCCATCTCTAGCGATTGATGCAATATCATCAAACATTCTTGGGCTGAATTTTAAGAACTGGAATATTTCACCTAGTTTTTCGTGTTCTAGATTTGATTCTTTTGAACCTCTTCCTTTTGATTCTATAGTCTTTAGTGTTTTATTGTATTGACGCTTAATGGCTGTCATTCTTCTTTGAACTTCTTCCATATCCGGTCCAGATGAAACTTCCTCATCCGACTCTTCTGCAGCCGCCGCCTCTTCTTTAGCTCTTTGACTTCCAGGCCCAGCAGATGGAACTACTTCCATTTCTTCTAAGAAACCAGTTAAGAAATCATTGATTTTTTTCTCGCCATCTTTGACCATTTGATGGTAATTAATAACGAAATTAACAGTTTTTGGATAAAAAACACTAGCGTTTAGTAGGTCTCTCATACCCTCTTCGATTCTTTTGGCAATTTCAATCTCACCTTCTCTAGTAAGAAGATCCACAGTACCCATTTCACGCATGTACATTCTAACTGGGTCTGTTGTTCTGCCTGTTTCATTCTCTACTGCAGCCAGAGCTTCAGCTGCTTGCTCTAGGGCAATATCATCAGAGTCTTCTGACTCTGCTAGTAATAGGTCGTCAGCGTCAGGAGCTGTTTCATGAACTTGAAGACCCAAGTCATTAATCATTCCAATAATTTCGTCAACTTGATCTGGATCAGAGATATCATCAGGTAGATGATCGTTTACATCAGCGTAAGTTAAATAGCCCTGCTCTCTTCCTTTGACAATAAGCTCGGCAATTTTAGAACCTTTTTTAGTTAATTTATCCACGAATCCTTACACTCCAAATATATTAGCTCTATGTTGTGACTAAAAGGATTATTTCAATCTATTTAGAGCTTAAATTTTTTAATAACTTCTGATCTTCTTCTGATAATTCTTCTTTCTTTAGAATAAGCTGTTGTAGCTCTCTTTTTTCAGCAGATGATATTTCTTGCATATTATACTTTTCTTTTAGTATTTCATCCCTATCTTTTTCAGATTTAGATATTAATTCAATACAATCTTGGATCATCGCCCTTCCATCATCTTTTGAAAGTTTTATTTCAGAAACTAAAGCCTCCCCGAATAAATTTTTAATCTTTTCGTTTTCTATTTGCTCAAAAAGTATTGAAGGGGCTGCCTCTAGATTTTCTTTATAGAAATTTCGAACGTCATTTAAAAATAAAAATCTTGAATCTTTCTTAATTAGTTCGAAGACTCTATCTGTTGCTAGAGTGGGATGCTGAATTAAAGCTGTAAAAACACCTAAAACTGATTTTCTCATTATTGTTGAAGGTACTTTTTTTATCTCTTCTTGTTTGGAGTAATCTCTTTTAGAAAATAGAGCATTTCCTGTAAGTAACTTCTCAAAATCTAGATCGCATATATGACTTAACTCGCTAATATAAGCTTCCTTTAGGGTTGGGTTTAAGATCTTATTGACTAAAGGTATAGCGAATTGTGCAACCATAGAGCGTCCTTCTATTGATGAAAGGTCGTCTTGCTTTTTAACTGTTTGTAAAAAATAGTCAGAGAATGAAGTAGCTTCGTCTGCTAATTTAATAAAAGCATCTTTCCCTTTTTCTTTAATATAACTATCTGGGTCATCTCCTTCTTTGAGGAAAATAAAGTTCATTCTTATGTCCTCTCTTAAAAGAGGTAGCGCATTTTCAACAGCTCTCCATGATGCTTTTTGTCCTGCTTCATCGCCGTCAAAGACTATGAAAATATTATTTGTGTAACTTAGTATTTTTCTTAGCTGTTCTTGGGTGAATGCTGTTCCAGAAGAGGCAACAGAATTTTTTATGCCATGTTGATGAAGACCAATAACATCCATATAGCCCTCAACAAGGAATAATGTTTCTGGACGCTTATTTTCTAATCTAGCCTCATAGAGACCATAAAGCTCATATTTCTTTTTGTATGTCTTTGTTTCTGGAGAGTTTAAGTATTTTGCTTGATCTTTCTTATCTTTAGTTAGCCTTCCACCAAATGCTATATGCTCACCCTTGATATTTCTTATTGGGAACATGAGCCTGTCTCTAAAACGGTCATACATTTCACCGTTATCATTTGATCCAAATAAACCGGAGTCTTCTAGATCCTGCTTTTCATATTTAGGAGATAAAATGGAGTGAAGCGATGGATTTCTTTCCATCGAATAACCTAGCTCAAAGAATTTTGCTGTTTCACCGCTTATGCCTCTAGATTTTAGATAATCTATTATCGGCTTTCCTGCTGGAGATTTTAATTGCTCTACAAAAACCTCAGCGGCTTTAGTATTAATATTAATTGCTCCAGATATGTCTACTGGTTTTTCTTGTTGTGGAACTTCCATACCAACATACGAAGCAAGAAGTTCAATAGCCTCCATGAAATCAAGGCCGTCATGTTTTCTTAAAAAATGAATTGCATTGCCCGACTCTTTACATCCAAAGCAATGATAGGTTCCCGTGTCATCGTAAATCTTGAAAGATGCAGATCGTTCATCGCCACCTCCATGAAATGGACATTTAGCCCAATGAGCTCCACCCCTTCTTTCAATCTGAAGTCGTCTGCCAATAATATCTACGATATTTACTGAGGTGATCAATCGATCGATAAAACTTGATGGAATGGACATGACTATTAACTCTTATTGAACCAGTTATCTATTAAAATTTTTGCTGCGTGGGCATC
The DNA here is from genome assembly GCA_913050015.1 of uncultured Gammaproteobacteria bacterium. Taxonomy (GTDB): domain Bacteria; phylum Pseudomonadota; class Gammaproteobacteria; order Magnimaribacterales; family D2472; genus SCGC-AAA076-P13. The sequence continues at coordinate 19,441 of CAJXAZ010000013.1, read as the reverse complement.
TATCAAGTCAGTTTTCAATTCACCTAAATTCTGTCTTGCTTCAAAGCTAGTGAGTCTTTCGTCAACGTATTCACATTTCACTTTAGCTAATTTTTCTAGTTTTTTATAAAAAACATCTACTTTCTTCATGATATCACTGTCTGTTCCATCCATATTTAATGGTTTACCAACTAATATAAGCCCTGGCTTCCATTCTTCTAAGATTGCCATGATGTCATCCCAATTTATCTTATTATTTTTACTAAAAACAATATCTAATGGTGATGAGGTCATTGTTTGGGTCTGACCAACAGCTATGCCAATCTTCTTGGTTCCAAAATCGAAAGCTACTATTTGCATTTAATTACTTGAGAAATTCCAATCTCTTACTATTTCTAAAAAACTATACTCGTTTAGCATCTTAGGATCAAAAGGCGCAAAAGGCGCAGATTCTTCTAATATTTTTATAGCCATTTCATCCACAGATATATCTCCAGAAGAGATAAGTATTTCTGATTTAATTAAATTTCCAAACGAATCAATAGTTGCCATTATTTGAACTTTACTATTCTCAAGGATTTTATCTGCAGCTGAAATCATCTTGTCGCCAGTTGATTCTATATTTCTCTGCCAAAGATTTAGGTACATCGCCTCTTCGTTGTTAACCGTTGAGTTGGCTTCTAGCTTTTTTACTTTATAGGCCTGAAAATTATTTTCGTTAACTTCTTTTTTGCTCCACAAATCAGATTCTTCAGTATCTTGAGAGATACTTTCGCTTGACGAGCCCTCTTGACCAATCAAGTCCTCTGAAGCATTCGCAAACTTTACATTGATAATTGATGAGCTTTCTAAAAGAGGCATTTTGTAAAAAGTTGTAAATGTGACCCCAAAAATAAGACATAAATGAATTATCAAAGATAGAAAGAATGATTTGTTAAGAGTTAAGGATCGCTTGCTAACCTTTTGTGCAGATAGTATCGAAGTCATAACTCGCTTAAATATTCTGCAATAGGATTCATTCCTGATTGAGAATAGATTTCTCTCGCGCATGTAGGGCTTGTGATATTTATTTCAGTTAAATACTCGCCTATCATGTCGATCCCTGCAAAATTAATACCCTTTTCTACTAAATATTTTCCAATAATTTCTCCAACCTCTTGCTGCTTCTTAGTTATATCCATAACAACACCCTTTCCTCCGGCTGCTAAATTGCCTTTAAAACTATCGCCCTGGGGAATTCTAGCTAAGGTCTTTGGGAAAGGCTTTCCATGGATAACCAAAATTCTGAAATCACCATCATAAATTTGAGGTAAGAATTCTTGAATTACAATTTGAGTGGATTCATCGTCTGTCATATCTAGCAGAATATCTAAATTATCATCTTCCATATCTTCCATCTTATAAATAGATGAACCGCCCATTCCGTCCAAAGGCTTTACTATGATAATTTCATGATTAGCTTGAAACTCTATTATTTTAGTAATATTTGAAGTTATTAATGTTGTTGGAATGAATTCCTTAAAATGAATGGCAAATATTTTTTCATTGAATTCTTTAATTGAATTAGGTTTATTAAATACAGTAGCGCCTTGCTTCTCGGCAAGTCCTAACAAATGTAATGCGTTTATATAATTAGTATCTACAGGCGGATCTTTTCTCATGAAAGAATAAGAAAAATCTGAGACTTTAATTGCTTCTTTTTTAATGCCTTCTATTTGAGTTGTTCCTGCAGAAATGATGCTTCTAGCGTCTGCAAAAACATCACCTTCTTGTATATAAAGATCCTTCATTTCACATTGATGAGGCTTGTACCCAAGAGCAATAGATTCCTCCATCATAAAAATTGATGTATCTTTTTTAGGATTAAGCCCTTTTAACGGATCCGTAATAAAAAGTAATTTCTTATTCATAGTTAAATTCTACCAAAGTGGTTTTGAATTAAGGTAGAAATTACTAAAGGAGCTGTCTCAGCTCTAAGGACATTCTTTCCTATAAGTCTCATTTTCACGTCATTATTACTTAAAAAGCTCTTTTCCTCTTCAGAAAAACCAGATTCTGGGCCTGTTACAAAAGATACAGACAGCTGATCTGTTAATTCTTCTGTTTCAAAGGCTTTTATAGCTTCAACATCAAAAGCATAAATACCATCATCGCCACCTACATTGTTTAGTGCGGCACTAAGATTCTCTGAAATAGACATTTTTGGCAGAAAATTTGAGCCACATTGCTTACAGGCATTTATGACAACCTCTTCTGCTTTTTCTGCTAATTTTAAGATATCTTTTCTAGCAATACTTTGATCAATCAGATCAGGTCTATACAAAATTAAATGTGATACACCTATTTCTGTTAGTTTTTGGAGCATGAAGTGAAAGTTGTCTTTTTTTATGAAGGGAACGATGCAAATAATTTTTTCTGCTTCTATATTTAATGATTTAACAGAAGATATCCTTTCGAGAGTTATAGCATTTCTTGATATTGCAGATATTTTACATATCGCAGATGAGCCTTCGCCATCGAAAACATCAACCTCTTCATCAATTTTTAGCCTTAGAACCCTAGTCATATGAATTGACTGAGATTGATCTAAGTCAAAAACATTATTTGTTTCTGATACTGATTTACAATATATTCTATGGATTCTCACACTAACATTATAGCTACAGGTTCAATATAAATGTCAGAGATTAATATAATTTTAATTAGGCACGGTGAAGCTGCTCAATCATGGGGCGATCATCCTGATCCTGATCTAAGTGAAGATGGATTCAAGCAGGCAAAACTTTTAGAGGAGCATTCTGAGCTTCAAAATTTACATTCATATGAATTCGTATCCAGCCCAAAGGCTAGGGCTAAATCCACAGCAATACCTTTAGCAAAGAAATTTAATAAAGAAATTATTATCAATGATGTCTTTTCTGAAATTCCCTCAGGAAATATAGATGCTAACGAAAAAAAACAATGGCTCACCAAGACAATGAAGGAGGACATAGGCAATCTTTCAAAAGAGGTAATGGAATGGAGAATAAAAATATTAAGTCAGGTTTTTGGAATGCGCAAAGATACCATTATCTTTTCACATTTCATGGTCATAAATGCTCTTGTAGGTGAGTTAGCAAAACACCCTAACCTTCTTCACTTTTATCCTGACTACACATCATTAACAAAAATAAGTTTGGAGAACGGGGAACCAAAATCATTTTCAATTGAAGGTAGTAAAAAAACTATCATAAATCTTTAGAAATCTATTGAGCAATTTTTAAACAACTGTAAACTTATATTTCTCATTAATAATTCATTCGTTTTGGTAAATAAAAAAGATTCATTTGATAGCTATTCCAAGAAACCTCTTAAAGATGAGGTTAGAAAAGCTATGAAAAGATATTTTGTCCAACTAGATCAGAAAAATATGCCTATTGATGTCTATCAATTAGTTTTAAATGAAATTGAACCACCTTTACTAAATTCAGTAATGAAATTTGCTGGCAACAATCAATCTAAAGCTTCGAGAATTCTAGGCATGAACAGAACTACATTGAGAACTAAATTAAAAAAATACAACATAAAATGATGCATTCAATTAAACCAAAAACTGCCCTTATAAGCCTTTCAGATAAATCTGGATTAGATGAATTAGTATCTTTCCTTGTCTCTCAGGATGTAAAAATACTTTCTACAGGCGGAACTTACAAGGCAATAAAAGAGTTAACTTCTGAAGTAATAGAAGTTTCAGATTTTACTGGCTTTGAGGAAATGATGGATGGAAGAGTAAAGACACTTCATCCGAAAATTCATGCTGGAATTCTTGCAAGAAGAGATAAGGATTTAGAGGTTCTTCAGGAAAGAGGTTATGAAACTATAGACCTAGTTATTGTTAACCTATATCCATTCAAAGAAACTATTGCTGAAGGCTGCTCTTTCGATGAGGCTATTGAAAAGATAGATATTGGTGGCCCTACTATGATTAGATCTGCTGCTAAGAATTTTAAAGATGTTGCTGTGGTATCTAATCCAAATGACTATTCTAGACTTATAGAGGAATGGAAAAATGAAGATGGTATTTCTTATGAATTTAGAAAAGAGCTATCCCAAAAAGTTTTTCAACTTATGGCTGACTATAATTTATCAATATCAAATTATCTTAAGGGAGATTTAGCTAATGAAATTCCTAATTATGATATCGAAAAAAGTGTCTCTTTAAGGTACGGAGAAAACCCTCACCAAAGCGCAAATCTATTTACCTTCTCAAACCTAAAACATAAAAATATTGCTAATGCCGATATCCTTCAAGGAAAAGAGCTTTCATATAATAATATTGTTGATGCAGATGCTGCCTGGGAATGCGTAAGAGCTTTTAATGATCCTGCATGCGTAATAATCAAACATGCCAACCCTTGTGGTGTATCTGAATCAAGCTCTGTCTTTGAGGCCTACGACCTAGCTTTTAAGACTGATCCAACATCTGCGTTTGGTGGAATAATTGCACTTAATAGAACATTAGATACCAAGACTGCACAAGAGATTAATAGCCGTCAGTTTGTTGAGGTTATTATCGCTACCGATTATGAAGAAGGTGCTTTGGCTGAATTTGCTAAAAAGAAAAATGTAAGAGTATTAAAAGTTGATTTACAGCAAGATAACCCATATCCAGGAGTTATTAAAAAGGTATCAGGTGGGATATTAATTCAAAGTGATGATACTTATGCGGTTCCTAGAGAAGATTTAAAATGTGTTACTAAAAGACAGCCTACACCAGATGAACTTGATGATTTAATGTTTTCATGGACAGTAGCTAAGTTTGTAAAGAGTAATGCTATTGTTTACGTGAAAAATAAGCAGACCATAGGCATCGGAGCAGGACAGATGAGCCGAGTTATTAGTGCAGATATAGCCAACTTAAAAGCTAAGAATGAAGGCCTTGAAGTAAAGGGAGCTGTTATGGCTTCTGATGCATTCTTTCCATTTAGAGATGGGATTGATAAAGCTGCCTCAAGTGGTATAGCAGCTATCATCCAGCCTGGAGGCTCTATACGAGATGAGGAAGTAATAGCGGCAGCTGATGAAAATGATATAGCTATGGTATTTACTAGTACGAGGCATTTCAGACACTGATGCAAATACTTGTTATTGGCTCTGGGGGAAGGGAGCATGCTTTGGCTTGGAAATCAGCGCAAGATGAATCAGTTTCAAACGTTTTTGTTTGTCCAGGAAATGCCGGCACAGCTCTTGAAGATAAAATTACAAATGTTTCAATTGATGCAAATGACTTTCTAGCAATAGAAAATTTTTGTGTAAGAGAAAGTATTAAGTTAGTTATTATTGGACCTGAGCAGCCATTGGTTATGGGTATGACTGACTATCTTCAAGGCAAAGGAATTAACACATTTGGTCCATCGCAAGCTGCAGCTCAGCTCGAGGGATCCAAGACATTTTCAAAAGATTTTTTTATTAAGTATGGTATTCCAACAGCAGCCTATGCTTCTTTTGATGACTTTGGTTCTGCAAGGCACTACCTAGATACTATTGAATATCCGACAGTTATTAAGGCTGATGGATTGGCAGCTGGTAAGGGTGTAATTATTTGCTCAAATAAAGAAGAGGCTATTGCTGCTTTAAACAGTATTTTTAAAGATCAGGCATTCGGGGAAGCTGGTAGTAGAGTTGTTATAGAGGAATTCCTTGAAGGTGAAGAGGCAAGTTTTATAGCCGTAGTAAGTAAAGATAAAATTATCCCACTTGCAACGAGTCAAGATCATAAGGCTGTAGGAGAAGGTGATATTGGTCTTAATACTGGAGGTATGGGAGCCTACTCCCCCGCTCCTATTATTGACGAAGACATTAATAGAAAAATTATTAAGGAAGTTATGGAGCCAACAATGGCTGGATTAATTTCAGAGGGATCTCCTTATCTTGGCTTTTTATATGCAGGGCTGATGATTAAAGATGGCGAGCTAAAGGTTTTAGAATTTAACTGTCGTTTTGGAGATCCAGAAACTCAACCTATTTTACTTAGGCTTGAATCTAGTTTGGTAGATCTATGTTTGGCAGCAATAAATAATGAGTTAGATTCATATAGTATTAAATGGGCTGATAAACACTCCTGCGGGGTTGTGATTGCATCAGAAGGCTATCCAGAGAACTATGCAACAGATAAAGAAGTTACTCTGCCTGAGCAATATAGCGATGACATGAAGCTATTTCATGCCGGAACTAAACTCGAAGACGGAAAGGTTCTTACCTCTGGTGGAAGAGTGTTTTGCGCAACTGCTCTTGGAGATGATTTAAAAGAAGCTCAAACTAAAGCTTATGAACTGGTAAATATGGTATCTTTTGACGGCGCTTTTAATAGAACAGATATAGGCTTCAAAGGAATCAAATGAGTTTTATAGATAACATAGTTAACGAATGTGATATTGCATTGAAGACTCTATCAAATAAAAAAACTGGGACAGATAGAAACTATCCTGCTGAATCAGTAGAAAAAAATACAGAAACGCTTAGCCAAAAAGAAAAGAATCTTTCTATCCAGCTTATGAGAATTAATTTAGCCGGTGAAGTGGCAGCTCAAGCTCTTTATAGAGGTCAGGCAATGGTATGCAAGGATGTGGAGATTAAGAAACATCTTATTGAAGCCGGAGAGGAAGAAACTGATCACCTTATTTGGTGTAAAAAAAGACTTCAAGAACTCGATGGAAGAGGATCAATATTTAATCCAGTTTGGTATGCCGGATCTTTTGCTATCGGAGCTATATTTGGAAATCTTGGAGAGAAAACTAGCCTAGGATTTGTAGAGGAAACTGAAAAACAAGTTGTGGCCCATATAGATAAACATTTAGAAAAGATATCGAGTAAAGATATAGAAACTATAGAGATTTTAAAAACTATGAGAGAAGATGAAAATATTCATGCTCAACAAGCTTCTGACAATGGCGCTGAAAGTCTCCAAAGTCCAGCAAAAAAAATTATGTCTTTAACTGCTAAGGTTATGACATCAACCAGCGCATACCTTTAAACTAGCTTCTCATCTGTTGCCACTTAACAGGAACTCCTTCTAGCTTGTAACGATTAGATTCCTCCCTAAGTTTAGTAAATTCTGTTTTAGAGGAATAAACCGTAACTATCAAAGCATTCTCTTTATTGGCAGTGATTCTTAACACCCTGCCCATCCTTTGAATCCTTTGTCTTTTTGATGAAGATGCGCTGAGTATCATGGCTCCGTCAGCCTCAGGCATATCAAATCCCTCATCGAGAGCAGTACAACTCACCAAGACATTTAATTCTCTATTTTTAAAGGCAGTTAGATTGTGTAATCTTTCCTCATCGTTGAGATCTGTATTGTAAATACCAGATTTAAATCCTTTTTTATTTATAATTTTATTAAACTCTTTAGCTTGTTTTTTATTTTCAGTGAAAACTATCCAGCTCTCTCTCTTGTGTTTTAGTAATAACTCAACTCCATAAGGAATTCTATTTTTAGAGTTTTTAACAAGCCTTGCTCTGTTAAAAATAAGCATTTTTAGCGGATAGTCATTCATGTTGCTCCCGCCTATAGTTGCAGCACGTCTCTGAATATTTTTAGTAAATTTTGTATATTTGTCTTCTTCTTCAGGAAGCATCGCTGCATAACCATATAGAAGTTTGAAATTAACGATTACCTCATCTTCTCTTGCATCAATATAGTCATAGTCAAAAATAATATCTCCGAGAATCCTTTTGATAATAATGTAAAAATTATCATCGTAGTCTCTCTCAGGAGTAGCAGATAATCCCAAAGTGGCATGCCAATTATTTGTTAACATTTCACCTCTTTTTTCAGTTCCAATTTTGTGACACTCATCCACAACAAGAAGAGTATTTTCTGCATCAACTTTATTAATAATATTTTTTACTGAATCTACAGTAGTAATACAAATTTTAGTAACATCCTCAGGCTGCTGTCCTCCTCCATTGATAGTTATATCTTTGCTATCAAATGTCTGGGACATCACTTCGTGCCATTGATCTAGCAAGGCGATAGATGGAACAACTATAAGTATAGATTTTGATCTTTCCTCTTCGAGGTATTTTGTTAAGCAGTGAATAGCAAAGATTGTTTTGCCGCCACCTGTAACGACTTTCACGATACCTCTCTTATCCGCCCACCATAACGGGAATGCTTTTTCCTGCCAATCCCTTAATTTCAAGCAAAGTCTCCCTTCATAAGGCTTTCACCAATAAGAAATGCATGGATATCATGCTCTTTCAATCTATCAATATCATCTTGATTCTTGATACCTGATTCAGCAATAAAAAGATTATCACCTTTAAATAATTGTTTTAGATTAATTGAATTATTAAGATCCACCTCAAATGTTTTGAGATTTCTGTTATTCACGCCGATCATTGCTTGTTTAAAATGCTCTACTCGCCTTAACTCCTCTTCATCGTGAACTTCGATTATATAATCTAGCTCTAAAGTTTCTGCAAGATTCACAAATTGGGTTATTTCTTCATCGGAAAGAACGCTAGCAATTAATAAAATACAATCAGCTCCAATAAGTTTTGCTTCGTAAAATTGATACTCATCAATCATAAAATCTTTTCTAATAATTGGGAGTTTGGTTATGGCTTTAACCTCGATCAAGAATTGATTGCTACCTTGAAAGAAATCCTCTTCTGTAAGAATAGATAATGCAGATGCGCCAAAGTCTTCATACTCTTTAGCTTTTTTAATAGGATTGAAATCTTCAGAAATAATTCCAGCACTTGGTGAAGCTTTTTTAATCTCTGCGATTATTGCTTGGTCTCTATTGAGAAGATTTTCTTTAAAATTACCCTTTGGGAGCTTGAGATCTTTAAGCTGAGATTTAATTTGCTCAAGAGAAACATCAGCTTTTTTTTGGATAAGCTTTTGTCGTGTATTTTTTACTATGTCATCAAGAATAGTCATTAGAGATTTGATACCCTCACATATGCAGCTAATTTATCTGCTGCTTTACCGTTATTCATTAAACTAAATGCTAATTCAACGCCGTCAGCTATAGAATCAACTTTTCTAGCTATATATAAGCCTGCTCCTGCGTTAAGTGCAATCATATCTTGGACAGCTGATTGCTCTCCTGCAAAAGCCTCTCTGACTAGCCTTAAACTATCATCAGGTGATTGAGCAATAATCTCATTAAATGGAGAGCTTGATATGCCGAAGTCTTCTGGTGATATCGTATATTGCTGGATCTTATAATTCTTTAATTCTGAGATTTGAGTTGGTCCAGTAATAGAAATCTCATCCAAGCCATCATCGCCATGAACAACTAAGACATGTTCCATATCAAGATTTTTTGCTACTGTTGAAAAGGTTTTAAGTAACTTTTTGTCATAAACTCCAATAACCTGTCTTCTTGCTCCACATGGGTTTGTATGGGGTCCTAAAAGATTAAATATTGTTTTTTTGCCAATGCGTTGTCTTGCAGGCATTACGTATTTCATAGACTCATGATGCAAGGGCGCAAATAAAAATATAAATCCTACTTGCTCAAAAACTTTTATTAGTTTCTCTCTATCATGGGTAATATCAGCGCCAGCTGCTGTTAAAAAATCTGCGCTGCCTGATTTGCTAGAGATTGCCTTGTTGCCATGTTTCGTAATTGAAGCTCCACCTGCTGCTGCTACAAAAGAAGATGCTGTTGAGCAATTAAAAGTATGCAACCCTGTTCCGCCTGTTCCGCATGTATCGATATGAGTGCCATCACCTATATCGAATTTAAGAGATTTATCTCTCATTACTGAGGCTGCTGCGGTTATTTCTGGCTCTTTAATACCCTTCTCATTTAACCTGATAAGAAACGTCTCTATATCAGCATCCTTAACTTCACCGGTCATGATGCTTTGAACAGCAGTTTCCATTTCCTCTGCAAGAAGATCTTTTTTATCTTTTAATTTCTCTAAAATATTTTGAATCATAGTGCTAAAAAGTTTCTTATAAGCTCCATGCCAAATTTTGTCTCTATAGATTCTGGATGGAACTGGACACCGTATATTGGTCTTTGCTTGTGTTTAATTGACATAATTATCTCAGGGTTTTCCTCTAATACCCCTGTAATTTCTAACTCATTAGGAAGAGTATCTTTTTCTATAATAAGGCTATGGTATCGCACCACAGAATAGGGACTATCAATACCATTAAAAATATTTTCTTGGTTATGCCTAACTTTTGAAAGCTTGCCATGAAATATTTCTGGAGCTTTTACGATGTTACCTCCAAAAGCTGCACCAATTGCTTGATGACCCAAACAAACTCCCAGCAATGGGACGGTTGACGATTTAATTAAATCAATTGAGATCCCAGCCTCATTAGGAGTGCAAGGCCCTGGTGAAATAACTATTTTTTTAGGATTGAGATCTTGGATTTGCTCTATAGTTACCTCATCATTTCTAACTACTAGAACTTCTTCACCAGAATCACCAATGTAATGAACTAAGTTGTAAGTAAAACTATCATAATTATCTAAAACTAGAATCATGAAATCATCTCCATAGCATCTAAGAAAACTTTAGCTTTTTGCTTACATTCAAGCCATTCATTCTCAGGAATAGAGTCAGCAACGATACCAGCTCCAGCGCCAACATGAATAACATTGTCCTTTATAACAGCTGTTCGAATTGCTATGGCTGTATCAATATCCCCATTCCATGAAATATAACCAATAGCGCCACCGTAAATACCTCTAGAACTAGGCTCAAGCTCGTTAATAATTTGCATCGCTCTTATTTTAGGCGCTCCTGATAAGGTTCCTGCAGGCAATGTAGCCTTAAGAGCATCTACATAATCTAAATCTTCTAATAAATCACCAACTACATTGGAAACAATGTGCATTACATGAGAATATTTTTCAATTATCATCTTGTCGGTAACCTTAACTGAGCCCATTTGAGAGACCCTACCAACATCATTTCTACCAAGATCTATAAGCATTAAATGCTCTGCAATCTCCTTCGGATCATTTAATAAATCTTCCTGATTGATTAAGTCTTCTTTATCGTCCTTACCTCTTTTCCTGGTTCCTGCTATTGGTCTAAGAGTTACTTTACCTTCCTCTAACCTGATCAATATCTCTGGTGATGCTCCTACAACCTGACATTCTTCCAGATCAAGATAATACATATAAGGAGACGGGTTTAAATCTCTTAATGCTTTATATAAATCGAAGGGATTTGATTGGAAAGGTAGAAAAAAATCTTGAGCAAGCACAACCTGCATCACATCACCCTCTTCAATATAATTTTTTACTCGGTCAACAGCTTTAAGATAGTCCTCTTTAGAAAAATTAGAGTTAAATACCTTATCGCCTGAAGGTTCTTTAAAGCTAAGTTCTGGGATAGTTATTTCATTAGACAAAATAGTGCCAATATCCTCTATATCTGAAAGGGCTTCCTCGTAGGTAATTTGTGAAGGATCTGCATTTAGAATGATTTGGGTTGTCTTATTGATATTGTCATAAACGATAAGCTTCTCTGCTTTGACAAGGTATATTTCAGGCATATGTTCATCAAATTTTGAATCCTTGTGTATAAGATCTGCAATTCTTTTTTCAGCATATTGAGCACTCTCATATGCAAAAAATCCAACATAGCCGCCATAAAACCTGGGCAAATTTTCTATCTCTGGAGCTTTATGTAGGCTCGTTAACTTTCTAATTTCATCCAGAGGATCTATTGATTGAAAAGATGAAATACTAGAGTTAATTTTAGTTTCAACTACATTCCCGGTAACCTTTATTGAATCAAGGCAATCAATTCCAATAATTGAATACTGCGCCCACTTTTCTCCACCCTCAACTGACTCTAATAAGAAGGTATTAGTTTTATTAGCTATTTTTGAATATATAGTCAAAGGCGAGGCATTATCCAAGGAGATTTCTTTAGAAAGCGGGATGATGTTAAATCCTTGATCTACATATTCTTGAAATTGTAATTTACTGATCATTTTGCAAAATTTTATCTATAGTTAAAATATCACCAACATTAATATCTTTTTTCTTAAACCAACCTTGATTAACCTCTAAGGCATATAAAGCAGGCTTCTTAGAACAAACTGACATCTTGGATAAAGGCACCATATCATAAATATCTATAATTTCACCGGTATCATCTATATAAGCAACGCTTAGAGGAACAAAGGTATTTCTCATCCACATGCATTGAATTTTCTTAGAGTCCCAAGCAAAAATCATTCCAAAATCCTCAGATAATTCCTTTCTAAACATCAGACCCTTTCTTCTATCTTGATAGGTGCTAGCAATCTCTAGTTCAGAGAAATATTTTTCAATAGGGATAACTTCAGATGCATTAGCGCCTGAGACAAATAGAATATATAGAAAAAATTTAAACGATCTTTGAACGAAGTGTTGTAATAGTCTGCTCATAATTATCCGTATTAAAGATTGCGGAGCCAGCTACGAAAGTATCAGCACCTGCAGCAGAAGCTAGGCTAATAGTTTCATTATTAATTCCGCCATCAACCTCTAGGCGAATATCTTTACCAGAGTCATCAATCATTTTTCTTACTTGAGAAATCTTATCTAGTGAGCTATGAATAAAGGATTGTCCACCAAATCCAGGATTAACACTCATTATTAGAATTAAATCTAATTCCTCAATAACATTCTCAAGAATATGAAGCGGAGTTGCTGGATTAAATACAAGACCAGCTTTACAGCCTTGATCCTTAATTGCATGAATAGACCTATGAACATGTTTGGATGCTTCAGGATGAAAGCTAATAAGATCTGCTCCCGCTTTTATGAAGCTTTGAGCTAAATCATCAACGGGATCAACCATTAAATGAACATCAATAAATTCCTTAACTCCGTAATCTCTTAAAGACTTACAAACCATAGGCCCAATTGTTAAATTAGGGACGTAATGATTATCCATGACATCAAAATGGATCCAGTCAGCTCCAGCCTCTAAAACAGAGACAACCTCTTCACCTAAAGTTGCAAAATTGGAAGCTAATATTGATGGTGCAATTATGTACTTTGATTCGTTCATAATCTAATTTTCGTCTGTAACTGTATTATTAGCAAGCTCTAGGCGATCAATAGTGCCGGTATCTATCCAGCTTTTTTGAGAAAATTCACCAGTCACAGTGCGATTTTGTATTTGATCTTTTAAAACCGAATCCCATATCTCGAAAGAGCCCACTCTTCCATTTAAGTTATTAAAGATAGCAGGATTTATAATTGATATCCCACTCCAAGTTAAATCATTTTGGCCTGTCTTGATCACCACAGTATTACCATCTAGTGAGAAATCACCATCGGGATTATGATCAGGATTCTTTACTCCAACCAGATGCGCTGATTGAACCTCTTGAGTAAGATTCTTAATCTTTATTTCATGACATAAATCTGCATTTACCAATAAAAAATGCTCCTGCCCAAGTAAATCTAGGGCTTTTAAAACACCCCCGCCTGTACCTAGAGGCTCATCCTCCTCAGAATATTCAATATCAACCAATGGAAATGTTTTACTTACATGATCTTTAATCATATGGCTTAAATAAGATGTATTTATTACAAGATTGTTAAAATCATTATCTAATAATATTTCTATATTTCTCTCTATCAGGGTTTTCTTTCCTACCATCAGTAAAGGTTTTGGTATTTCTTTAGTTAAGGGAAGAAGTCTCTTGCCATAACCAGCTGCTAGAATCATAGCTTTCATATTTGAGCCATCTTAATAGACAGCTGAGATCTTACGTCTATGGATAAGAATTGCTTTAATGATTCATAATTTTCGTCTGGAATTAGATCTATTAGATTATCTAAAATCATAGATAAATCTTTTAATCTAAAGGATCTATTATGCTCAATATAAATCTTACTTAAGGTTCCAAGTATTCGCATATTTCTTTGGATAGCACCCCATCTAACCCATTCAAAAATATCTTCTGAGCTAAGATCTAGATTCATGTAATTGATATATTTGTCTAGAGAATTAGAAATCATCTCATCTGAATATTTTACATAATGATCAATTAATAATCCTGCTAAATCAATACCGATTGGTGCTATACATAGATCTTGATAATCTATAATGGCAACCTCTTTATTTGTGTCTAAAATAATATTTCTTCTTTCAAAGTCAAAGTGACAATTCATCCAAGGCTGGTCTAAAAGATTTTCTACTGTTTCTTTTTGTAGCTTATGTATATCAGCATGGGGCTCGAGTGACAGGAAATCTTCTAAAAAAATAGTACTTAATTGACTCATTTGATCATCTAAAGTTTTTTCATCTAATTTAGGAATCTGAGGAATATTGGCGGTTTGTAATTGAGATAAAAGATCTAAAGATTTATCAATTAATGAATGGTATTCGGTTAAAGATGTATCTAAATCTATTATAGAAATATCGCCTAAATCTTCCTGAATAGTTACACCCAAATCTTCACTATAAAAAATAAGTTCTGGCGATCTTATGCCAAGATTTGAAAGAAAATTAGAAATATGAAGAAATTTTGTATGTGTACCTTTATCTGGATTCAAGTAACACAATACTTTAGTTTCTCCAGAATCTAAATGTATCCTGTGATACTCCCTCCCACTAGCTTCTAGCTTAAGCGGCTTAGCCTTATTTACTAAAAACCCGCATTCTTTTGCTACATGTATTACTTCGGATTCTTTCAAATTAACTGTTTTTTACCTCTTCTGGCAATGGGGTATCATCCGGAACAAAAAAATCTGGCATCAACTCACCAAAAGGAACATTTGCATATTTAGTAAAATCTTTAACACCAGCGGCATGAAGAACTAAATCATCTATACAGAAGTTACCAGTAAAAGATTTAGAGTCTTTTATTAAAATCTCATGAGCTGCATCAGCCATAATATCGACATTTCTTGAAAGTCTCATAATCTCATCTCCGCCAAGATGGTTTTGAACTGCAGCAGTTGCTATAGCTGTTCTAGGCCATAATGCATTTACAGCAACTCCCCTATCAGCAAATTCAGCAGCCATTCCTAAAACGCACATACTCATAGTGTATTTAGCCATCGTATAAGCCACAGTTCCTGAGAACCACTTTGGACTCATATCAAGAGGTGGTGCTAAGTTTAAAATATGCGGATTAGATGCTTTAAGTAAATGCGGTAAACAGTATTTACTCACCATGTATGTTCCTCTTCCATTAATTTGATGCATAAGGTCATAACGCTTCATCTCAGTATCTATAACATTAGTTAACTGAATAGCTGATGCATTATTAATACATATATCAATACCGCCAAAATGCTCTACAGCTTTATTAATCGCATCTCTCACATTGTCTTCATTTCTTATATCGCACAATACAGGGAGCGCATCTCCTCCAGCTTCAATAATCTCATCTGCAGCTGTATATATAGTTCCAGCAAGTTTTGGATGCGGATCGGCTGTCTTTGCAGCAACGACTACTTTTGCTCCATCTTGAGCAGCTCTCTTTGCCATAGCTAGACCGATTCCTCTGCTACCACCAGACATAAAAATTACTTTATCTTTTAAACTCATAATATCTCCTTACTTAAAATTTTCTAAAACGTTTCCATATACGGGCGCAAATCTAACTCATGAGTCCAGGCACTCCTATGTTGCGAGTGAACAAACCAGTATGAATCTGCAATTTTTTCAGGTGATAGAATACCGTCTTTTTCTTTAAGAGCATATCTATCTGGGAAATTCTCTTTTATAAATGCTGTATCAATAGCTCCATCAATAATAAAATGTGAGACATGAATGCCTTCAGGCCCAAGCTCTCTTGCCATACTTTGACTAAGGGCTCTTAATGCAAATTTTGCGCTAGCGAAAGCTGAAAAACCAGAGCCGCCTCTCAAAGATGCAGTTGCTCCTGTAAAAAATATACTTCCTGAATTCCTTTTCTTCATATATTTGGCTGCCTCTCTTCCTGATAGAAACCCTCCAAATGCTGCCATTTCCCAAACCTTTCTAAAGACTCTTGAGGTAGTTTCCTCAATTGGAAAGAAAACATTTGCTCCGGGATTGAAAATTACCACATCGATTGGTGCGATATTTTCTTCAACATCTTTAAAGAAACTAATCACCGCATCCTCGTCACGAGCGTCGACACCAAAGCCTTTAGCCCATCCACCTGATTCATTTATTTCTTTGGCCAGAGCATTAACCTTATCAATACTTCCCGGTCTTCTTACTGGACATACTTTGTAACCATGGCTAGCAAACTTTTTTGTAATAGCTGATCCAGTCGCATCTCCTGCGCCTATAATTATTGCCGAATATTTTGAAAAATCTTTCATAAAAGTGTTTAATTGTTTTACTAACTTTACAAAATTGTAGGCACAAATGAAAGTAGACTTTATTATTGATATCGCTAGCCCTAATGCTTATTTTGTCCATAAGATAATTCCAGAATTCGAAAAAAGAAATGGAGTAGTCTTTAACTACATACCCTGCTTGCTTGGAGGAATTATGAAGTTGACAGGTAATCAGCCTCCTATGATAGCCTTTGCAGAAATAAAAAATAAATCTAACTATCTTTTTTTAGAGATTGAACGGTTTGTTAAGCAGCATAAGCTAACAAAATATAAACTTAATCCTTATTTTCCTCAAAATACAGTTCAAGTCCAAAGAGGAGCTATAGCAGCAGCAGAGCTTGGTGTGTCTGATTTATATTTCAATTGCATGCTTTCTGCTATGTGGGAAGATGGAAAAAATCTTTCTGATATTGAAGTATTTAAGGATGTCTTAATTCAGAATGGGATTGAAGCTGAATTAATCATAAATACAATTGGTACTCAGGAATGCAAGGATAAACTTATTGCAAATACAAGTGATGCGATTTCCAAAGGTGCTTTTGGTGTCCCAACTTTTTTTATAGATGATCAGATATTTTTTGGAAAAGATCACCTTTATCAATTGGAAGAATA
Source organism: uncultured Gammaproteobacteria bacterium (assembly GCA_913050015.1). Classification (GTDB taxonomy): domain Bacteria; phylum Pseudomonadota; class Gammaproteobacteria; order Magnimaribacterales; family D2472; genus SCGC-AAA076-P13. The sequence continues at coordinate 2,543 of CAJXAZ010000013.1, read as the reverse complement.
TATAAATTCTCAGAAATAATAGAACTTTTCATAAAATACGCTTTCAAAGCTAAGAGGTATAAAATATATCTATGAAAAGATTTTTTCTAACAGTCTGCTCGATAGTGGGTATCGCCATTCCAAATATTGCTAATGGGGAATCTTTCATTGCCTCTGTATTAGAAAAGGCTCCTAGTTCTAATGTTAATGCCTGTTATGTTTATAACCCTTATATTGGCTCTACCTTGGAAGGAGAAAGTCTAAAAGTTAACTCTGATAAGTTTGAAATTACAGAAGATAACAAATTAATATTAAAAGGAGATGTGGAATTAGATTTTCCTGAAGGGTTATTAAAAGCTGGTATGGCTAGATTAGATAAAGATAATGGTTTAATCACATTCTCTGGTCAGGGTAATATTTTTTTAGATGATTTCTACTTCGGTGCAGAGAGCGGTACTTTCAACAAAGAAGATAAATATATTGAATTAACTAACGGTCAAGCCTATTTAAATCAAAGAGGGCTAATTCTTAACTTTGATGAATTAACTGGCTCGCCTGAAGATAAAATGATTATTAATAATGTTTTTATGACCTCATGTGCTGACTCAGAAAAAGGATGGGGATTAAAGGCACAAGAAATTACATTAGATTCTAATACAGAGAGAGGTCTTGCAAAAAATGTATCCATCCAAGCTATGGGAAAAACGTTTGTAAAACTTCCATATATTCCATTCGCTATATCTGAGGAAAGAATGTCTGGATTTTTAGAGCCATCTATCTCTTATTCTTCTGATGGTCTTGATTTTATGATTCCTTATTACAAAGTCTTATCTGATAAATCTGACATCACCATAGCCCCTAGAAATATTGCGAACCGTGGCTCAGGAATAGAAGCTAATTTTCGCTTAGCACATGGATTAAAGAATAATTTAAGAAATCTTGATCTATTATTTTTTAATAAAGATGATGAGTTTTCAAAACAGGGTGGTGGAGATGGGACTCCTAGGTGGGCGTTTAAAATTACTGATACCTTTAATTTAGAATCTTCTAAAGTTTACATAGACTGGTCAAAAGCCTCGGATAGTCTTGTTCTCAGGGATATTCCTGGAGACATTACCAGTATTGGTGAACAAAGAAAGCAAAACCTTAATCAATCGTTGTTGGTAAGCTCTAAATTTAATAATCTTACAATTGATATAGGGCGACAAGGATATCAAGCTCTAAACCCCATCCTTACAAATGGATATTCAAGATCCCCATTCATTAACCTTAATTATTCAAAAAACATTAACGGTCTTTTCTTTAATCAGCTAATTAATATATCTAAATTTAACTCAGATTTATCGCATGGATACTTTGGATATAAGGGATCAGATAGTTATTATTCTAGGGTAATAGAAGATCCTATTGAAGGCTCTAGAATTTATTCTGACCTATCCCTGTTAAAAGATATTCATATGAATGGGATGAACATCAAAGCAGAGATTGGTGTGAAAAGTATTAGCTATAATCTAACCGATCAGTCTGAAAAAGCTAGCAACGTAAACATTCCAAATTTCCTTATTGATATTAGCTCTATATTTATTAAAAAAGTTGATTCGAGCACCTCAGTAATAGAGCCCCGTCTAGTAATTGGCTATTCTGCTTATAAAGAGCAATCAAATAACCCAGTGTTTGATTCAGATGAGCTAAGTATCGACAATAATTTATTTGGTAATAATAGATTTTCAGGAATGGACAGAATCGGTGATCAGAAATTTTATACTCTAAGCATTAATTACAAAAAATTTAACAGTTCATTGGAAAAGCTTGAGTTTATAATTTCAAAAAAATTCTATCTTGAAGATAGAAAAACATGGCTAAGCTCTATAGATACTGCTTCTAATTCAATGAAAGAAGATTCAAGGCAAGAAGCTCCTATCATAGCAATGTCGAAATGGATGCCTAATAAAAATACAGATTTAAGTGCATATGTAGGGTATTTAACTGACAGGAATAAGACTTCGATGGCAGGTATAAACCTCACTCATAAGGTAAAAGAACTCGGATCATTTGGATTTGCAAAAAGGTACAGGAGAATATCTGGAGATTTTAATGTTCCCTTGGACTACTCAGAGATATATGCAAATATTAATATAAGTGAAAGATTTAAATTTATTGCGAGACTTAAAAAAGATAACGAGACAAACACAAATATTGAAAGCTTAGTAGGTTTTGAATATGAAAATTGTTGTTTTGCATTTAGGCTCACTGGCTCAGATAAAAATCTATCTAAATATGAAATAAATAAAGCAAGGATTTATTATCCTAATCTAGCTGATGCATGGGATAATATTATAAAAATAGAGAACAAAAGCAGGATAAATTTTGAGTTTGAGCTAAAGGGCTTTAACGCTTCCTATAAAAAAATGAATAGATTATTAAACAACTCTCTCTTTAATTACTGATACTAAATATGAAAAAAATACTCCTACCGTTAATAATTCTTACATCAATACCTTTATTTTCAAAAATAGAAGTTTTAGATAGGGTTGCAATAATAGTTGATGATGGAATTGTAATGG
>CAJXAZ010000012.1 GCA_913050015.1 uncultured Gammaproteobacteria bacterium | reverse complement strand
TTGCAAAAAAACTCTGTAAAAAAACTTTTGCTGACAAGGTATTCTTTTGTAACTCGGGCGCTGAATCTATTGAGGCTTCTATTAAGATTGCTAGAAAATATTGTGCAACGAATATAAACAAGAATAAAAATGAAATCCTTTCGTTTACTACCTCTTTCCATGGAAGGACATTATTAGGAATAGCTCTTGCAAAATCAAAGCACCTAATCGATGGCTTTGCCCCATTGCCTAAAGGGATTAAAAATCACACATACAATGATATTGATAAACTGGAAGATGCTTTCTCAGAAAAAACAGCAGCAGTCATTCTTGAATTAGTTCAGTGGCAGTCAGGAATTACTAAAGCTAACAAAAAATTTATTGCCAAAGTTAAGCAGCTAAGCAAAAAATATAATGCCTTGGTAATAATAGATGAGGTTCAATCTGGAGTTGGAAGAACGGGAACTTTTTTTGCTTATGAGCAATTTAATATTACTCCAGATATTTTATGTTTTGCAAAAGGTATGGCAAATGGCTTTCCTATTGGCGGGATTCTCACCTCAAACAAAATTTCTGATTCAATGACCGTTGGATCTCACGGAACTACTTTTGGAGGAGGTCCTATTGCCTGCGCAATTGGCTCGAGAGTGGTTGATATTATCTCTAAAAAAACTTTTCTTACTAATGTTCAAAGAAAAGAAAAAAGGCTTGTAAAAAAATTGAAAGAAATTAATTTAAGTTACCAATGCTTTGATCAAATAAGCTCTGCTGGGTTATGGATTAGTGTTGAGTTGGCAAACATAGATGTGAATGATCTGATTAAACTATCGCATAGAAATGGTCTGATGGTTCTTAAGGCAAATGCTACTACAATTAGGTTTTCACCTAGCTTGATAATTGAAGACTTGTTGATAGATAAGGGATTAGAGATCTTTGAGAAATCTATTCTTCAGCTTCAGTAGAAGAACTCTCAACCTCTTCAGCCATTCCAATAACTTTCCTGTAACCTTGGGGAAGCATATTTCCTCTTTTAGCTCTTGAAGAAATATAGTTCTCAAGATCTTTTAGTTTAAGAGTTAGGGAGCCTTTACCAACCCTATCTATCCTTAATGAACTAGATAATGAGATTAATTGTGCATGAGCCATGAACTCTTCTTTTGCTACAAATTTCGCTGTAGGAATATTAATAATCTTATTTCCTTTTCCTTTAGCTAGCATTGGTAATTCATCTATCTTAAATATAAGTAGTCTCCCAATATTTGATATAGCGGCTATATAAACATGATCATCTCGAACCCTTATAGCTTTTAAAAGATCTGCATTATTTGGGATCTTCATGAATGCTCTTCCTGACTTCTTATTAGAAACCATATTCTTAAATTCAGAAATATAACCATACCCGGCGGTATTCATAATCATATATTTATCATCATCATTTCCAATCAAGGATGATATAAATTTAACTCCAGAATCTGCAGAAACTCTTCCAGTAATTGGATCACCCATCCCTCTTGCTGATGGAAGAGAGTGACTTGGCAATGAATAAGCCTTGCCATTTGAGTCTAAAAAGACACACATCTGATTACTTTTGCCTCTAGAAAAATCCTGAAGAATATCATCACCTCTGTAAGATAAAGATACTGGATCAATTTCATGACCTTTCGCACTTCTAATCCATCCTGCTCCGGATAAAACAACAGTTATTGGCTCTGTAACCAAAGTCTCTTCTTCTGAAAAGATTTTTGCATCCGAATTTTCAATAATAGGAGATTTTCTTTCATCGCCAAAATTTTCTTTTATTTCAGTTAATTCCTTTTTAATTAAGGTTTTTAACATTGTTTTTGAATTAAGAATTTTTTCTATCTCATCTTGCTCTGCTACTAGAGTATCTCTTTCTTTTTCTAACCTTGCCTGTTCTAGCTTAGCTAGTTGCCTTAATTTAATTTCAAGAATGGAATTAGCTTGAATCTCTGATAGAGCAAATGCCTTAATAATATCTTTCTTAGGCTCATCTGATTCTCTTATAATTTTGATAACCTTATCTAAATCTAGGTAAACAATCAGAAGTCCTTCTAAGATATGCAGCCTATCGTTAACCTGGTCTAACCTATGCTCTAATTTCCTGGTAACTGTATCTTTTCTAAAAACTAGCCACTCCTTTAAAAGATCAACTAATGGGAAGACTCGAGGTCCGCCTTTTAATGAAATTAAGTTCATATTAGTTCTATAACTTTTCTGAAGGTCTGTAGACGCAAAAAGATGATTCATTACATCCTCAGCATTTACCCTATTAGATTTAAGAGTAATGACTAATCTTATAGGCTCTTTATGGTCACCTTCATCAACGAGATCTACAACCATCGGAATTTTCTTTTTCATCATCTGATCGGCAATTTGCTCAATTATTTTTGAGCCAGAGGCCTGGTAAGGCAAAGCATTTATTACGATTTGATTTTTTTCCTGAGCCCACTGAGCCTGAATCTTAAAACCACCTTTTCCTGTTGAATATATCTCTTTTAAATCTTCCTGACTGGCTATAATCGGCGAATTGTTTGAAAAATCAGGTCCTTTAATAATTTTTAGAATATCTTCTAATTCAGCCTTAGGGTTTTCAAGTATATAAATAGTTGAATCAATAACTTCGTTAATATTATGAGACGGGATATCTGTTGCCATGCCGACTGCAATACCCGATGTACCGTTTAATAAAATAGAAGGTAGTTTGGCTGGAAAGATAATTGGCTCTAAAAGAGAACCGTCAAAATTAGGCTGCCAATCTACTGTCCCAGACTTTAATTCTGAGATTAAAAGATCTGCAAATTTTGTAAGTTTAGATTCTGTATATCTCATAGCAGCAAAAGATTTTGGGTCATCCTGTGAACCCCAATTTCCCTGGCCATCTACAAAAGGATATTTGAAAGAGAAATTTTGTGCCATAAGAACCATTGCTTCATATGCTGCTCCATCTCCATGGGGATGAAATTTACCAATAACATCTCCAACAGTTCTTGCTGATTTTTTGTACTTTGATCCAGCGTCGAGTCCAAGCTCTGACATTGCATATAAAATTCTTCTTTGAACAGGCTTTAAACCATCACCAATATTAGGAAGTGCTCTATCCAAGATAACGTACATAGCATAATTGAGATATGACTCTTCAGCATATTGCTTAAGGCTTATAGAAGTTATTTGCTCTTGATCTTTCATAATTATATTTTTGCTAATGCTCCTTTTCTCTCAAGCCACTCTTTTCTTGCAGGTGCATTCTTTTTAGATAGTAATAAGTCCATCATTGAGTTGGCATTATCTGTGGGACTTATTGATAATTGAACTAGCTGCCTAGTATCCGGATCCATAACAGTTTCTCTTAGCTGCGGAGGATTCATCTCTCCAAGACCTTTGAACCTCTGAATATTTATTTTAGGCTTTCCTTTTTTATTTTTGAATTCTTCAACTATCTGATCTCTTTGAGTATTATCTAGTGCGTACAAAACATCCTTACCACAATCAATTCTATATAAAGGAGGCATAGAAATATATATCCTTCCCTCTTGAACTAGTGACCTGTAATGCCTTAGAAATAAAGCGCATAGCAAAGTTGCTATATGCAATCCATCTGAATCTGCATCAGCAAGAATGCAAATTTTTCCATACCTTAATGAAGATAGGTCGTTGTTTCCAGGAAGAACGCCAATTGCAGTCGAAAGGTTTTTTATTTCTTGAGATTTAATTATCTCAGAACTTTCTAGGTCCCATGTATTTAATATTTTCCCTCTTAAAGGCATGATTGCCTGAAAGGATCTTTCTCTAGCCTGTTTTGCAGAGCCTCCAGCTGAATCTCCCTCTACTAAAAATAGCTCTGTTTCGTTGAGATCTTGACTATTACAATCAGATAACTTTCCAGGAAGTGCTGGCCCTCTAAAACTTTTCTTTCTTTCGACTATATTAGAAACCTTTGCCCGCGTCTGAGCAGACATAATCGCTAGCTCGGCAATTCTCTCGCCCTCTTCAGTATGGGTGTTGAGCCATATACTTAAAATATCTTTCGTTGAATTAGAAACAAAGGACATATGGTCTTTTGAATCGAGTCTCTCTTTTGTTTGACCAGCAAATTGAGGGTTTTGTAATTTTGAAGAGACAATAAAAATTGCGTTACTTAGGACGTCTTCGGCATTTATTTTTAAACCCTTTGGTAGCAGATTTCTATACTCACAAAACTCTTTCAATGCATCTAAAAGGCCAGATTTAAATCCATTGAGATGTGAACCACCTTGCAATGTTGGTATTAAATTAACATAGGTTTCATTTAATTTGTCTTTGGGAAGCCTAAGAGACCAATTAATGACGAATTCTAGCTCCTGAATGTCTGCTTTTTTCGAACAAACAATCGAATCGGCAAGAACAAGCTCTGCACCATCAGCCGACTCTTCTAAGTAACTCTTTAAGCCATCCTCAAAAAACCATTTAACTTTTTCAGATTTCTTCTCATCATGAAAATCAATTGTTAGCCCTGGGCACAAGACCGCTTTAGCTTTTAATAGATGTTTTAGTTGTTTAACCTGAACTTCATTGGTTTCAAAATACTTTGGGTTGGGTTTAAATTTGATCGTAGTTCCTGAATTTCTTAAGCCAACCTCTCCCACTTCAGTTAATTCACTAGCCTTGTCTCCATTATTGAATGTAATCACATGTTCTTTTGAATCTCTTTTAACCCTAACCTCTAGCTCATCTGATAAAGCATTAACAACTGAGACGCCTACTCCATGGAGACCTCCTGAAAAGCTATAGTCGTCACCAGAAAATTTAGCACCGGCATGAAGTTTACAAAGTATTAGCTCTACACCAGAAACTTTGTGCTCAGGATGCTCATCTACCGGCATTCCCCTGCCATCATCTGATACTTGAATAAAGCCATCGCTTAAAAGTGATATTTTGATATTTGCACAATGCCCGGACAAGGCCTCGTCTACAGAATTATCTAGAACTTCTTGAATTAAGTGATTAGGATTTGATGTATCGGTATACATCCCAGGTCTTTTTTTGACAGGATCTAAGCCAGATAAGACCTCAATAGCATTAGAATCATATGAATTATTAGCCAATGTATACTGCCTTAAAAATATTAAAGCTTTTAGAAATCGACTCTATAGCTTTTTTCATTAACAATTACCGTGTGAACTTTTAAGCCTTATTCTACTCTAAGAAATATAGAAAAAAATATACAAACGCATTATAAATCGAAGTAATTTAATGTTTACACTGCAAACATTACAACAAATAGGTTAAAATATTATTATGACTAAAGCTACTAACTTAAAAATACTACTTTCTATTCTATTTATTGCACCAGTTTCATCTGAAAATTTATTAGATATCTATAATGAAGCTCTCCAGAATGATCCTACTTACAGAGCAGCTGAATATTCTTATTTGGCCGATAAAGAAATTGTAGTTCAAGGAAGAGCAGCTTTATTGCCTAGTTTAACTTTGAGTGGCTCTACTAATTGGAATGAATATTACCAAGACAAGCAGCTTCAACAGCAATATAACTCATTCTCATCCTCAGCTAGAATTACACAGCCATTATTTAGACTTGATACATGGTTTCAATTTAGACAAGCGCGATCCCTTACTGATGCAGCTGAAGCAGATTTTGCTTATGAGCAACAAAATCTTTTAGTTAGAACTGCAGAGTTATATTTTGGGGTCTTAAGAGCAATAGATAATTTAAATGCTGCTATTTCTGAAGAAAAGGCAATTAAAAAACAGCTGGATCAAGCACAACAAAGATTTGAAGTTGGCTTATCTGCCATTACTGGAGTTCAAGAAGCACAGCTGGCTTTTGATCTTAGTAAAGCATCAAGAATAAATATTGAAGGAAAGTTATTCTCCTCAAGGGAAGCACTTAATGCTCTTATTGGAAGAGAGATTTTTAGCCTTAGTGAACTCGGAGATAGTCTTGTAGTTTCAAATCCATCTCCTGTCTCCAAAGAGAAATGGGTAGAACTTGCTTTAGCAAATAATTTCCAACTTAAAGCATCTTATTTAAGAAAAAAAGCGGCAAAAAATAGTGCAAGAAGTGCTGCTTCCAATCATTTACCTAAAATTGATATAGTTGGAACAGAGTCTGAGTCTGAGACTAATCAATATAACTACGAGGGTTTTAGTATTAATGGTCAAGGAATTCCTATACCGGCAGTGACTGGCAGAAGAAATTTTGGAATCCAATTTAGTATGCCGTTATTTCAAGGTGGTGCTGTGAGCTCAAAAAGAAAGCAGGCATATTTAAAATATGACCAAGCAACTGAAAATACATTGTTTGCAGAGAGAAAAGTTATTCAAGAAGTTAGATCTCAATATTCAAATGTCTTAACTTTAGTAGCGAATGTTACCGCTCAGACACAGGCTGTTAAGTCAGCAACTAGTGCATTGGAAGCAACGCAAGTTGGCTATAAAGTTGGAACAAGAAATGTAGTTGATCTTCTTCAAGCTGAAAAGAACCTTTATAGTGCTGAAAAAAATCTTTCTAATGCAAAGTACGATTACATACTTTCAAATCTTAAGCTTTTGTTAGCATCTGGAACTATAAGCCCAAGCGAAATTCTTAGTATAAATAGCTTACTAAACTAACATATGCCTGAATTGCCAGAGGTTGAAACGACCGTCAGGGCTATTAATAAATTCAGTCAGTCCACTTTAAAAAGTACAAAAATTCATAATAGAAATCTGCGATGGAAAGTTGTAGAGAATTTTGAGTCATTAACAAAAAATCAATCTATTAATAAAATTAGCAGAAGAGCTAAATACATAATATTTCATTTAGATAATATTAATATTATTCTTCATCTTGGAATGTCTGGTAGCTTAAGGATCTCAAAAAATAATGATAATTTTTTTCTTAAACATGATCATGCTGAATTTATTTTTGATGAAGAAAAAATTGTATATAACGATCCTAGAAGATTCGGATCAATCCATCTTGCAGACAATTTAGATGAGCATAGATTAATAAAAAACCTTGGTCCGGAACCACTATCTAAAGATTTTAATCCTAATGATCTCCATAAAATAACTGCTAAATCTAAAATAAATATTAAAAGCTTATTAATGAACCAAAAGAATGTCGTTGGGATTGGGAATATATATGCATCTGAAAGTTTATATCTTGCTCAAATTAATCCTAATAGAGTTGCATCTGATTTAACTATCGAGGATTGCAAAAAGATTACTCTCTCTGCAAAGAAAATTTTAAATGCTGCAATTAAAGTTGGAGGCACAACTCTGAAAGATTTTTATTCTGCAGACGGAAGTCCTGGTTATTTTAAATTCGAGCTTAATGCATATGGAAGAGAAGGACTTGAATGCAAAAAATGTAAAACATTAATCACAAAGGTCGTAATTAATACGCGAGCAACTTTTTTTTGTGGAAGCTGTCAGAGCTAAACGCTTTGCTTAGCCTTAAGGGCTTGTTCAACTATAGGATGAACGAATTTAGAAATATCTCCGTTAAGTCCAGATATCTCCTTTATTAGACTTGAAGATACATAGATTAAACTTTCTTTGGGTGTTAGAAATATACTCTCTATATCAGGGGCAAGAGATCTATTCATTGTTGCAAGTTGAAATTCATACTCAAAATCAGAAACAGCTCTGAGACCTCTTATTATTGCGCAAGCATTATGATCTCTTGCTAGGTCGACTGTCAGTTTTCTTGGGAATCCTAAAACTTCAACTTTATCATTATCAGCATATATTGATTGAGCTAAGTTAATTCTGTCCTCGACTGAGAATAAAGGATTTTTAGATTCACTCTTTGCTATTGCAACAATAACTTTATCGAACAAACCACAGCCACGATCGATGATATCCATGTGGCCAAATGTAATAGGATCAAAAGATCCCGGGTATATTCCTACTCTCATATCTAAATCATACTCAACATTGATTATTAAGCAAAACTTTATGTGCTAAAAAAAACAATTTTATATGCTTTTAATAGGGACTATAATTGCGCAGTTCAAACTAATAACCATTTTATGAAAACTAATTATCTACTAGCTGTATGTATTTCAATGTCTGTAGCGCTTTCAGCTCAACAAAATGTTGAGGAAGTAATAGTAACTGCAGAAAAGACAGAGAAAAATATCCTTGATATTGGAACTACTATGAATCTTTATAACGAAGATTTCATGGAGGACCAAAAAATTACTGAGCTAGGCCAGCTTAGTTATTATGTTCCAAATTTTACCGTTCAAGAAGAGGATGTTATTAATCCAAGTCTTTCAATAAGAGGAGTTGGTGCTGATTCAGGCTTCTTAGTTAGTAGAATCGGTAGATTTATGAATGGGTTAACAATGTCATCAACCACGATGTCCTCTTTTGCCTTGTATGACTTAACTAGAGTGGAGATCTTGAAAGGACCACAACCATCTACATTTGGAGTTGATTCTGCAGCCGGAGCATTCAATGTTGTTACAAATAAGGCCGAGCTAGGCTCTACCTATGGCTCTGTTTCTATGGGCTTCGGTAATTTCAATAGTAGAGATCTGCAAAGTGTTAATAATATATCCTTAACTGACTCATCTTCGTTGAGAATATCTACTTTCAATAGTGATATTGAAGGATATACAAAAAATATAGGTGATGGTGATAATGTAAATGGCAGAGGCAATGTCTCAGCATTAAGACTAAGTTATACAAATGAAATTACTGATAATTTGACATTAGATGTAGTTATCAACCAAGAAAACAACAAACTGCCTGGTGTTGGATATAAAAGTGCTTACATTTTCTCAGAAAATCAGGACAGATCACCATACGGCGCCGTTGATTTTAGAAACACCCAAGACTCTGAAACTGATAGAGAAATGCTAACTCAGCAATATTTTTTAAATTACTCTATTAATAAAAATTCTTCTGCTTCGTTGAGCTTGTTTGACACTCAGTCAAATACCTTTAGTTTTATTGATACTGACGGGTCTTATTTAAATATTATGGAGGCGGGTAAAACTAATAATGCTGACCTTTCTGGCTTTGAAGCCCAATACCAATTTAACAATGACAAGTTAGATCTAATGGTTGGTTACACTAAGATAAATAAAGAAGCCTATGATTACCTAGGTATTGAATTTGCTGAACCCTACCTGTTAGCCTTTCTAACATTTGATGGACAATTTGCAGCAGCAAATGGATTGCTATCGATTTTACAAAGTGGAAGAGGTGCATTTTCTTCTAGCAATGTTTATGGCGATAACTTTCCAATTCAACAATTAAGATCTCTCTTTGCCTCTACATTGCAGAATAATCCCTTCAATACAATTCCAATACCTCTTCCAGATGGATCAATTTATAACCTTCCGGTTGACGTTAGTCCCTATATTCAACCTAAAGTTCAAACTGAATCACAAGATTCATCATCTTTTTATGTAGATGCTACATACCACTTTACTGATGATCTTAGCTTTACTGTTGGTTATAGAGACTCTTCAAATGATACGGCTGTCGTTTTTGATGCGAAAGAATGCAATAGGCCTCTAGTAACAGGCACATGTCAGGATGCCGTTCTTCAGCAAAAAAATTCACATAAAGATGAAGGTGAGCCCTTGTTGAAACTATCAAGTGTTTATAACTATTCAGATAGTTTATCTTTTTATATTACCTCTTCAGAAGGAAGAATAAGTCCTTATGTGAGTTACACAGGGGTTACGCCTGCTGAAACAATAGAGTCTCAGGATTTTGGATTTAACTATGTTGATAGTAAGTTATTCCTATCTGGAGCTATATTTAGCTACGACTTTTCAAATTATACTGTTGCACAGCTTAACTATAATACTGGGTTCACTTCATACTCAGTAATGGAAACAGCAACAATAGATGGTTATGAGTTTTATGGAAATTATGTAATTTCTGATTCAGTCAAAATATTCGGCTCTTACGGCTATCAAAATGCGAAGCTTGGACAAAATACAATTGATGATAAAGCCTTTGACTATGCTGGAAATACTTGGAGACTTGCTCCTGAATCTAACTACTCTGTTGGGATCTCATTAAATAGAGGCATGGCTAACTATATTCTTGCTTATACCTACCAAGATGATGTTTATTTTGAAGAAAGTAATGATCTAGATACCTATCAAGAAGGTTATGGCTTACTAAATCTGAATATAAATATAGCTATTTCAGAGAGTGTCAGTACTTCAATCTACTTTAAAAATATAATGGATGAAGAGTTCTTAATTGATGGTGGTAACGTTGGTGGAGATGTTCTTGGATTGCCAACTTATGTAGCCGGACCTCCTTTAATGTTTGGAGTCTCTTTAAGCGCAAACTTTTAATGAGAATCATTCTCATTAAAAGTTTGATACATATATGAATATTGGTTACTATGATGGTTCATATAAAAAGGGGGGAAGCAATTTAGCTTCTTTTTCTGTTACAGGAGTTACATATGAAATTATTATTAATCTTAGGTAGTGCTATTGCACTTCCATCATTTGCTGCTGCTGGTGGCGATCTAGATATAAGTGATACTGTTGGTGTTTCATTCTGGCTGGTTACAGCTGGTATGTTAGCGGCAACTGTGTTCTTTTTTGTAGAAAGAGACCAAGTCAGCGCTAAGTGGAAAACTTCACTTACTGTATCTGGTTTAATTACTGGTATAGCTTTTTGGCATTATCTCTATATGAGAGGTGTTTGGATAGATACTGGTGATACCCCAACAGTATTCAGATATATTGATTGGTTATTAACTGTTCCATTACAAATGGTTGAGTTCTATCTAATTCTTGCTGCTTGTACAAGTGTTGCTGCTTCATTATTTAAGAAGCTTCTAGCTGGTTCATTAGTAATGTTAGGTGCTGGATTTGCAGGCGAAGCTGGATTAGCTCCTGTATTACCTGCTTTCATTATTGGTATGGCTGGATGGTTATACATGATTTATGAGCTATATATGGGTGAAGGTAAGGCTGCTGTAAGTACTGCAAGTCCTGCTGTTAACTCTGCATACAACGCAATGATGATGATTATTGTTGTTGGATGGGCAATTTATCCTGCTGGATATGCTGCTGGTTACCTAATGGGTGGCGAAGGTGTATACGCTTCAAACTTAAACCTTATATATAACCTTGCTGACTTTGTTAACAAGATTCTATTTGGTTTGATCATTTGGAATGTTGCAGTTAAAGAATCTAGTAATGCTTAATTACTAAATTCATACTGAATTTAAAACCCGGTTTTATACCGGGTTTTTTTATGGGTGAAATTCTTAAGGATTAATAGTCTCGCCGTCCCAGCTCAATAAATCTCCAGAGTTACCTTGAGTAGAATCAAGAATTACCTTGGCAAGCATTTCAGCACTATATTCTGGTGTAAATAATTTTTCTCTAGCGACATTTTTTTTAAAAGGCTCACTTAAGTTACTTTCTACTGTTCCGGGCTGAAGGCCTAGAATAACTGCATTTGGATTTGTTCTAGAAACCTCTATGCTAAAATTTTTGATAACTTGATTAAGTGCTGTTTTACTAGCTCTATAAGAATACCAGCCTCCAAGCTTATTCTCTGAAATACTACCAACTCTTGCGCTCAAAAAAGCAACAACACTTTTCTGATCTTTAGTAAGTAATGGGAGGAAATACTTTCCAATAATTGCCGGGCCTACTGTATTAATTTTTAATACTTTTAGAAAATTATCTGAGTCTAAATCTTTAATACTTTTCTCAGGACCAAAATCTTTGTTATGAAGAATTCCAGTTGCGACTATGACTATGTCAATTTTTTGATTGCCGATTACTTCTGCTGCACTCTTTATACTAACCTCATCCTCTATATCAATGGGAAAGCTCTTTACCTTGCTTGAACTAAACCCTATCTGTGTTTTAGAAAAAGAAAATATATCCTCAACAGTATCAATTTTTGAATACAAGTCTACGAAAGCCCTACCGATTGCTCCGCTTGCTCCAATGATGACGATTTTTTTTTGCATAAATTATTATATATTTTATTGAGGACTGTGCATTTATGAGACTATATATTTATCAATTATGAGATAAAATAAAACTATGGATATTTTAAATAAAAGAATTGTTGTAACTGGTGCTGCAAGTGGAATTGGCAAGGCTCTCTGTATCGCATTTAAAGAAGCTGGGGCTAAATCAATAGTATGCGTTGATATGAATATGGATGGAGCAAGGGAAACAGCAAATACTGTTAGCGGTCTCGCAGTTGCTGCTGATGTTTCACAAGAGCAGGACATTATTAATGTTATAGATGAGGCTAATAAACTTTCAGGCGGTATAGATATTTTTTGTTCTAATGCCGGCATCGGTGGTAAGCCAGGTTTTTTTGAAGCTGATACTGCGGATTGGAATCATATTTGGGGTGTAAATGTTCAGTCTCATATTCATGCAGCTAAGCATGTTTTACCTCAGATGATAGAAAGGGGTGAGGGATACTTAGTGAATACCTCATCTGCTGCTGGGCTCCTAACTCAATTAGGCGCAGCTGGTTATGCTGTAACGAAAGCAGCAGCTGTAAGCTTTGCTGAATGGATTAAAATTACATATGGTAACAAAGGAATAGGTGTTTCTTGCCTATGCCCTCAAGCGGTTAGAACAGCTATGACAGAACAAGGCCCTGGTGTTGCAGGAGTAGATGGAATGCTTGAAGCTGATGTTGTAGCCAATGATGTATTAGACGCAATAAAGGAAGAACGTTTTCTAGTTCTACCCCATCAAGAAGTAGCAGAATATATGCAAAGAAAAGCGAATGATCGAGATAGATGGATTGGAGGAATGCAAAGACTGCAAAAGCAATATGAAGGGTTTCTAGCTCCAATGGAAGGTGATGAAAAAAGTTAAACTAAATCAGTTAGTTTAATAAAAAAAGTTTTCTCTCCAGGGAAGCTATGTCCATTTCGTCTTTATACATAGGTGAAAATTTTACTATTGATTTTCTCCAAAAAAGATCTAGGTACTGAGTAAAAAGAATCCACTGATCTAATTTTTTTATGTCAATTAAAGAGCCGTCGTTACTATAAGCCTCCCATAATAACTGAGTATCTTCACTTGATAGGGATAATGAATGGCAGAGTGTTGCCACATCAAAATAAGGATGGTTAGCCCCAGCGTACTCCCAGTCCAAAAAATAAAATCTATCATCTACCAAGAGGTTTGATTTATTCAGATCATTATGGGAAAGAACATAATCTGTTCCGTCTTCACATATATCTTTATAAAGTTTGAAACCCTCGTTAATTAAAGTCTCTTTTGAATCTTCTTGAAGGAGTATTTCATATGTCGCAATACAATTCTTAAATGCGCCGATATCTCTATCAGGAAGTATTGATTGATGAAGGCTCTTTAAACTCACTCCAAGATTCTTAATTAGATTAGTTTGGGATCCAGATATAAAATTAAACTGGGTTCCTACGATATATCTCCAAATAAGAATTCCATTAGAGGCTTCATGATATAAAATTTCGGGTCCAAGCTGTAAGTGCTCAATCTTATTAAGAATCGTTATTTCTGTATTTCTATCAAAGGGCAAAAAAGAAGCCCATGAATAATCCACTCTTAATACTGCTTTAATGTTCCTGAAAGTACACAGATATATTTCGGATACCGGTCCGGCTTTTAGTTTTTTTATGATTTCTATTTCAGAAGAAATAGATTCAATCCTTTTAGATAGGTTTAGTGCTTCCATTATCTTTAATTCTAGCCCATGACTTGTAACCAAAATATATAATAATGAGATATATAAAAAATAAAATAGATGTAAGGACAAGGCCTCTAGACATAAATAAGAAAATAGAAATAGAATCAATCACAAACCAATAGATCCAATTCTCTAACAATTTCTTTGCGACCATATAAGTAGCTATGATAGCTCCCCAGGTAGTTAAGGCATCAATAAATGGGAAAACTGCATTAGTAAATTTTTCAAGGACAAGGCCAGAGGCTAAAGCAAGTAGTAATATTGAAGAGATTGCAAAGAGATGATTAATTGGCTTCCAGGTTTTTACAGAGAGTTTGATATTTGCCGTGCTCTCTTCTCTCCATTGAGACCATCCATAAACAGCCATAAGAATATAAAATATTTGTAACCCAGCTTCCATGTATAGGTCAGCTGAAAACATAATAAAAAAATATAAAAAAGAACTCAAAATAGCTGCAAACCAGCATCTAATATCTTGTCTTACAGCGAGTAGTAGATAGACAATAGCAGATACTACTGCCAGAAACTCCATCCAGTATTGGTCAATTATGTCAAAAATCATATCTAACAGAGAGTCCTAAATGTCTAGGGTCTCCATGTCTTTTATAAAGAGTGTCTTCAAAATTTGGAGCCTCATTACCAAAATAAAAACCTCTCGTAGAGTAATAAGTATCGAATACGTTGCGAGCCCATATTTCATAGTTCCAATTATTTTTTTCATAGCCATAGTTAATGTTAGTTAAGGCGTATGAGTCTGATTTATTGCTATGTGAGTCTGAATAATAAAAACTGCTTTTTCCAGTTACATCGAGGGAAAGGTAAGTCCTTGCGGTTGGCTTCCAACTAAAACCTAAAGCAAAACTTCTTTCGGGTGCGTGTGCTTGTGCTCTTCCCTCAAGATCAGGTCTAGATTTCCAATTCTTTATCTCAGTCTTTAGTATTCCGAGATTAGCGAAAACATTAAGAGAATCAGTTAATTCCATGTCCATGCTTAATTCTAGGCCTTTATTTATGCCCTCTGCAGCATTTTGTGTCAGATATGAAAAGGTATTAGGGTCACTTGGATCAACTTGAGTTGAAATTGAAACCTGTTGATCTTTCCTGTCTGAGTAAAATATTACAGCTCCTATATTTAATTTTGAGTTTAATAGTTTTGTATTAATCCCCGTCTCATAATTTGTCAGGAACTCAGGATCATAATAGATATTTCTATTTTTTGAATCGACAGCAAGACCTAAGCCTAGATTGAATCCACCCTGCTTGTAGCCTTTAGCGATACTTGTAAAAATAGTACTGTTATTGGTTAAAGTTTTTACTAATGAAATTTTTCCACCTGACATTCTTTTAGAGGGATTAAAGGATTCTCCAAGAGAGTCTGAATAATTTGCATCCCAATCTTCAGATCTAGCTCCTATGGATATCTTTGTTGTCTCATCAATAAAGTAATCTAGGTTACCAAAAACTGATAGGTTCTCTGATTTATATTTGCTTGAAGAAGAAGATTCACTAGCATATGGCCCATAGGGATCAGACGGATCGCCGTAAACACCATCATCATTTTTTAAATTTGATTCATTGATATCAGAATAACTTACTCCCAGAACCCATTCAGCAGGAAAATCTGAAGCAAGATCTGCAGAGTTTGAAACTACCCTAAATTCTTGACTAAACGATTCTCTGTTTCTTAAGGTTTCTGAGAAATAATCATATGTGTAAGGCGCATGGGAATTGGCGTTACCCCAATCAGCATCATAACTAAAAATAACATTGGTATCAGTGATGCTTGTTAAACTTTGTAACTCAAATTTATTAAATGTATGAAATATTTTTAAGCCGTATGCATTTGTCTTTTGTGAATCCATTCCAGGTCTATCTGAGAGAGTATTAAGACTGTCATCTATGGTCCAAATGTCGGCAGGATCGTTCATATCAATTTCTGTAACAAGAAACTTAATAGCGGTTTTGTCACTCGCCTTCCAATTAACTTTTAATCTTAAAGTGCTTTCATCTTTCTTAGAGGTATCAGATTTATTTAGATATACATTTTTTCTAAAGCCATTTGAATAGTCTTTTCGTAATGCAATTCTATAAGTTATATCTTTATTTTGGTCTAAGGGACCTCCGAATGCTACTCCAGAATTCAATACCCCATAGTCACCAATAGTTACTTCACTTGTGCCTTCGAACTCTTCCGTTGGATCCTTTGTTTTAATATAGATTAATCCAGCTAAAGCATTAGCCCCTATTCTTGAGCCCTGCGGACCTCTATGAACTTCAATTTGATCTACATCAAAAGTGGTGGCAATCCCGCCTTGGCCTGAATAATCAATATCATCGATTAAAAAGCCAACTGATGAGTTTGGCGTCCCTTCATAACCACCTCTTTCTCCAATTCCTCTAATCTGAAAATAGCGAGCCCTTGAGTCACTAGCAGCAAAGTTTAAATTAGGTATTAGGTAAGACAGCATTTCAAAATGCTTCATTGGTTGGGATTTGATTAGCTCTTTATCAAGAACAATTATGCTTGAATCTTCTTTTTCAATTGAAATTTGTCGCCAATCACCTTTTACAATGATTTCCTCAACTGTTTGTGAGGTTAGCTCTGGGCTAACCAAACATAATAAAAAAGATAATAAAAAAACAATTCTATTTTTAATAATATTCATGCGATTCCTCCGCCATTATTGTATGGATCAGGTTCAAAGGGTTTCCGTAAAGATCTCAGGTCTATTGACCACCCCTTGCAGTTAATCGAATGATAAAGTGTTTTTAAAAAAAATCTAGATAAAAAGTGAAAAATCTCTTAATAAATGGCTTCTTGTCTAAACCATAAATTTACAGCCCATTTTTCACCCGAAATAACAGGCGATCCGCCATGAAGTGAATTGGGATTAATGTCAGAAGTGCCATCTTTACAATTATGGAAAACAACTACATCACCTTTATTGGGTTTTACTGAAACATGGATATCTGGGAAATCCGTTGCTCCTCCATCTTCGACATCATTTAAATAGGCTAAGGCTGTTACCATTCTCTGGCCTCCGGGAAACCAATTATTTCTTCCCTCTTCCGTGCTTTTATCAAAGGCATCGAAATGCGGCTTATACTCAGTTCCAGGTCCATAATGAACTAGCTGAAATTGCTCTGCGTTATTAATTGGCATTTTAACTAGAATAGAAAATCTTTTACTTACCTCATGAATTATCTCGCTTGCATCATGCTGTATCCATGCATAGCTATTGGTTCTACTATCGTGAAACTGGTGCTCTGAGTCAGTTATGACTGTAGCTCTTTCCATCTTGCCTGATCCAACCTCAACAAAGGCCGCGCACTCATCAGAGGATAAAAAATCTGATACAACATAAACGAGAGGATCTATAGAATATAGGGTGACGTTTTCCGAAATTTTTTTTGGCTCCATAGTCATTTAAAAATTATATTTGCAAATTATTGATTTGTCTCTATTGTTATCTTCTAAACATGAAAATCTTTATTTCAATAGCATCATATCAAGACCCTTTATTAGAAACTACTATCAGGGGTGCTTTTGATAATGCTGATAAGCCGGATAACTTATTCTTTGGGGTATGTGATCAGTCTTCTCATGCCATAGATATCAACATCTTTTCTTTCTCTAATCAGATTTCTTATGATCATGTTGAACCGGAACTATCTGAAGGCCCTTGCTGGGCAAGACATAGAATTCAAAAGTTCTTTAATGAAGAGGATTACTACCTTCAAATTGATTCTCACATGCAATTTCAAAAAGGCTGGGATACTTATTTACTGTCTTATATGCAAAGGATTCAATCTGTAGATTCTTATTCACACAAGCTACCTATTATTACCTGCTATCCAAGAGCATTTGATATTGTAGATTTTAATTCTGGAACTTACTCTCTTGATACTGCTGACACTAATACACATATCATTACTTACAGAGAAGATTCAATTTTCTTGAAGGATTCATTTTCTAGACAGATAGGCGCAATAACTGATGTAGAGATTACTCATGGCTATCTACTTGCAGCTGGCTGCCTTTTTGCTCCTGGAGCTTTTGTAAAAGAAGTTCCTTATGATCCTGAATTCTACTTTTATGGTGAAGAAATATCACTAATGATTAGGGCCTTTACACGTGGATTTGGTATTTTCCATATACCAGCTGTTCCTATATTTCATCTTTATACTGATACCTCTGATTTAAAAAGAAAGCTCCACTGGGATGAAACAGAAGATGGGAATAGGCAAGTTAAATGGCATGAAAGAGAAGAGAAGAGTTTAAGTAAGCTATCAATGGTTATACATGGTGAAGTTGAGGGTATTTATGGTCTAGGTAACAAAAGAACACTCAAAGATTATGAGTTCTTATCGGGCATTAATTTAATTGAAAGGGAAATAGTAGATAAGGATAAGGCCACAACAGCTAACTTTGTATCTTCACTATCATGGAAAAATTCACCTTTTTAATGAAAAATATTTAGCGAATGATATTATTTAACCACCATATTTAAGGAGAGATGAATGAGTAAAGAAGTAAAAGATTTTTTTTCAACCTATAGCGATTTTGTTACCAAGGTAACCAGCGAACCTAGTATTGATCTAGATGCTCTTAAAAAGAGCTTTGATAATATTGAAGAGTCTTCTTCTATAAAAATGCCAAGGCTATTAACAGCTGCGTTAGGCCTTGGAAGCGAGACCGGAGAATTTGTTGAGATTGTTAAGAAAATGGTTCTTCAAGGAAAACCAGCTTCTGAAGATAATATTTTTCATATGAAGAGAGAGCTTGGAGATATTATGTGGTACTGGACTACCGCATGTGCATCATTAGGTTTAGATCCTTATGAGGTAATAAACGAAAATCAAAAAAAATTAGAAGCCAGGTACGGAGAAAAGTTTGAAGTTGATCGAAGTGAAGTCAGAAAAGACGGAGATCTATAAGCCAATTACTATCTTTAGATAAAATAATGGAAGAAAAAGACAATAAATCAAAAGAAGAACTACCCTCAGCAGTCGATGACTGTGCTGATGTTACTTCTAGGTACGAAAAATATAAAAAGAGTAAAGAGAAGTCTCAGTTTCCTCCAATAAACTATGAGAGACCTCCGCATCACTAAGACATGATCGCATTACTGGCTTTTTTATATTTTCTTTACGCAGTCACTTTCTTTTATACCTATAAAAATGGATATAGCCTTGCTAAATATCTATATAAAAGAGAAAGCATTAACAAGTACCTATCAATAGAGATATTTTTTTTAATTCTTACTTCTTTTATTGTTTTTACAAACCAACCTCTTAATTGGATTATTGCAATATTGATGATTGCTCATATGGTTGGTGTTATATGGCTAGTTACTAGCCCAGATAGCTATTATAAAATAGCAGACGAATCCATGGCTCTAGATGACGGTCTTATGGAGGTAATAAATATAGGAGTATTGTTCGTATACTCAGCTTTAACAATATTTTCTAGGATAATTTTCTAAGTAGAGTCTTTTATTCTTTTAAGGAGACTTGAGGTATCCCAGCGTCCTCCATCTAAATCTTGAATGTCTTTGTAAAACTTATTTACCATTTCCGTTATCTCTATATTGGCACCAACCTGACCAGCTTGCTCAGAGACTATATCTAAGTCTTTTCGCATCCAATCAACTGCAAAGCCATGATCATATTCATCCTTAAGCATAGTCTCCCATCTATTTTCCATTTGCCAGGATTGAGCTGCTCCCTTTGTAATAACTTCCATAACATCACTTGTATTAAGACCAACTTTTTCAGAAAAATTGACTCCCTCCGAAAGCGCTTGCACCAAACCAGCAATACAAATTTGATTAACCATTTTTGTTAATTGTCCTGACCCGCTTGGTCCCATATATTTTGTAAACTTAGAGTAATTATCAAGGATAGGTTTGACAGATTCATAGGAAGCTTTGTCCCCGCCAACCATTACAGAAAGCTGACCAGACTCTGCTCCAGCTTGACCACCTGATATTGGAGCATCTAAAAAAATGACATCTTTTTGGAGAGCAAGCTCATTCATCTCTTTAGAGAGAGTTGCAGAGGTTGTTGTGTGATCAATAATAATAGTTCCAGGATTTACAGAATTTAAAATACCTTTTTTCCCTGACATCATCTCTCTAACATCTTCATCCCTTCCAACACAAAGAGCAATTACATTGCATTGAGATGATAATTCTTCTGGAGTATCAAAGGCTGTTCCGGAATACTGATTAAGCCATTTTGTTACTTTTTCTTGCGATCTATTAAAAATACAAATATTACTAAATTCTTTTGAAAGGTGCCCTGCCATTGGATATCCCATGACACCAAGGCCTATAAAACCAATTTTATTCATGCTTTTGTTCTTCTTTATATTTTTCGTAATCTTCCCAGTCATGGGGAGTTCCAACATTAAGGATGCCCTCTTTAGCTCTAAAGAGGCTTTGGGTTCTTAATTTGGTTTTGTCCTCTTCTTTTCCGAACAGCTTATTCCAACCATCCTTAAAATATCCTCTTAAATCTCTATCGCTCATTAATGAAATAGATTAAAAATAATTACAAAAGTAATTCCTGTTCCAAGAACTCCTATTATGCAAAGAAGCAGATCAACAGCGAACACTTGAAATAATTTTTTCCATGCTGCATTTTTTTGACTAGAGTCAGAAGCTATTTCTTGTTTAAAAAGATGGATTGCAGCAACTTTAAACCAACTGAATACAACTAAAAAGGTTATAGCGCCTATAAAGAAAAGAAGCAGATTAGAACTCATACTATATGATTTTCTCTATCTTTTTTTGCAGTATGTTTGATGCCATTCTTTGAAGTATATTCTCCAGTAATGCCCTTAGCACCTGATCTATTTTTCTTAGAATTATTCATAAGAGTAACAATTGACACTCCTGATGCTAATCCGATAAAAAAGAAAATTATCCATTCCATTTTATAAAACCTCTCTACTTTTGATTAAACTCATTTTTTGCTTCAATGAACTCTGCTTTTAATCTAGTTACTAAGTCTGCAACACTAGGGTCATCTTTAATTCCACCTATACCCTGACCAGAACCCCAGATATCTTTCCATGCTTTTGCGTCAGTATTTCCGCCTGAACCAAAGTTCATGCTACTTTTATCTGCTTCGGGAAGGTTGTCTGCATCCATTCCTTCTTTGACAATTGATGGCTTTAAGTAGTTGCCACTTATCCCAGTAAATAAACTTGAAAGTACTATGTCGTCTGCTGCACTTTCAATTAGCATTTGTTTATAACCTTGATCTGCATTGGCTTCTTGTGTGGCTATAAAACGCGTTCCCATATAGGCAAAGTCTGCTCCAAGCGCTAAAGCTGAGGCAACTGAATAACCGTCTCCAATTGAACCAGATAAAATAACAGTTCCGTCAAACCATTCTTTCACTTCTCTTAGCAGAGCAAAAGGAGATAAAGCTCCTGCATGCCCTCCGGCACCGGCACAAACTAAAATTAAACCATCTACGCCTTGTTCTGCTGCTTTTTTTGCATGTCTAACATTAATAACATCATGATAAACAAGTCCGCCATAGCTATGTGCTGCCTGCACTAGTTCTGCTGGTGGTCTTAAAGATGTAATAATTATTGGTACTTCGTGTTCAACGCAAGTAGCCATATCTTCCATTAATCTGTTATTTGAAGCATGGCATATCTGATTGACAGCAAATGGTGCGACTTTAGCATCAGGATTTTGCTCTTGATACTCGGCTAATTCAGTTTTAATTCTAGAAATCCATTCACCTAGAACGTGTTGAGGTCTTGCATTTAGAGCTGGAAAAGATCCAATAATACCGGCTTTACATTGTGCTATTACTAGCTCTGGTCCTGAAACCAAGAAAAGTGGTGAGCCTATAACTGGGATAGATAAATGATCTTTTATGTGACTTGGAATTGGCAATTTAATTCTCCTTTATTAAATGAATATTACTCCATCCAATTGGTTAGAATAATTTAATTCAAATATATATATTATTTTTCCGGATATTCTAACACTAAATAAATCAAAGATTTTAATCCTTCATCCAAAGCTCCATCATCAACAACAAAGTATGGAGAATGATTGCCAGGAGCGGTTTCAACACCTGGTGCATTAACCCCTAACCAAAAATACATTCCTGGAATTCTATCTGAAAAAAATGAAAAATCTTCAGCTCCAGTTGAGGGAGTCTTACTAAGAAAAAACTTATTATCAGTAGCTTCTTTGAGCGTCGGAATTAATTTAGCTACTAGGTCAGGATTGTTATATGTGACGGGATAAAAACCACCAACATCAAACTCTACATCTATTTGAGCACCTGTCCCCAAGGCAACACCGGATGCTATTTGTCTTATTTCATCATAAATTTCAGCCCTAAGCTCAGGATCAAAAGTTCTAATGGTTCCCTGTATTTCTGCATCTTCGGGGATAATATTCCCTCTTGTACCTGATCTAATAATGCCTACAGATACTACAGCTGGATTGTTAATAATGTTTATTCTTCTACTTACAATTGTATTTAGACCTTGAATTAGTTCGACACTTGCCATAACAGGATCGATTGAATCCCAAGGCCTTGATCCATGAGCCTGAACTCCTTTCACTTTAATCCTATAGGTAGACGCGGCAGCCATGGCCGGTCCAGAAACAACACTGACATATCCGTGAGGACCATTTCCAACATGAAGACCAAATATCACTTCAGGATCGTATTTTTCGAACAACCCCTCTTCAAGCATCATCTTTGCGCCGCCGTTTTCTCCTTCAGGAGGGCCCTCTTCTGCAGGTTGAAATATTAAAACTACATTGCCTTTAATTTGATCTTTATTTTGTGATAAAAACTCAGCTACACCCATTAAAATTGCTACATGCGCATCATGCCCGCATGCATGCATTATGCCGACTGTTTGGCCTAGGTATTTCGTTTTGTCTTTAGATGCAAATGGCAATCCTGTTTTTTCTATAACAGGAAGAGCATCCATGTCTGCTCTTAAGGCAATGGTAGGTCCTGGAAGTCCGCCTTCTATCAAGCCAACCACTCCAGTGTAAGCAATCTTTGTTTCTACTTTAATGCCTAGTGATTTAAGGTGAGCTGCTATTTTTTTTGCAGTTCTATATTCTCTATTACTAAGCTCTGGGTTCTGATGAATATCATGGCGCCAGCTTATGACCCTCTCCATCAGGGGGTCTAGTTGTTCATCGAGATCTTGCTTTAGATCAGAGAAACCGTGGGTTGAAAATATAAGGACAAAGAAAAGCATTAATTTATTCATTTTAAGATTATAATCCCCCCCTTTTTAAAACACTAATAACATGGACATAAAAAACCTTCGAAATATAGCAATCATTGCTCACGTTGATCATGGTAAAACCACCCTTGTTGATAAGCTTCTTGGACAATCCGGAACGCTTGATAGAAAAAATGTAGATTCTGAAAGAATAATGGACTCTAACGATCAAGAAAAAGAGAGAGGAATAACGATAACGGCAAAAAATACCTCTATTATTTGGGAAGATCATCTTATTAATATTGTAGATACTCCAGGTCATGCTGATTTTGGTGGAGAAGTTGAAAGAGCTCTTTCTATGGTTGATTCGGTATTGCTATTAGTCGATGCTGTTGATGGGCCAATGCCTCAAACTAGATTTGTAACGCAAAAAGCTTTTGAAAAAGGTTTAAAGCCAATCGTTGTTATTAATAAAGTGGATAGACCAGATGCCAGACCTCATTGGGTTTTAGATCAAGTTTTTGACCTATTTGATAGGCTTGGAGGAACTGATGAGCAGTTAGACTTCCCAGTTATATACGCATCAGCTATTGAAGGAATTGCAGGACTTGAACCTGAAAGCATGAGTGATGACATGACTCCTTTATTACAAATGATTTTAGATAAAGTTCCAGCTCCAGAAGTTAATATTGATGGGCCTCTGCAATTGCAAATTAGTGCTTTAGATAGCAATAGTTATGTTGGGGTTATAGGAATAGGAAGAATTAAGCGAGGAGTTGTAAGACCTAACGAGCAGGTAGTTATTGTTGATAGAGACGGTAACACTAGAAAAGGTAAAGTGCTTCAGGTTATGGGCTATGAGGGATTAGAAAGAGTAGAGGTTCCAGAAGCAGAAGCTGGATCAATAGTCTGTATTACTGGAATAGATAAATTAAATATCTCAGATACCATATGCACACCTTCAGATG
This sequence comes from uncultured Gammaproteobacteria bacterium, assembly GCA_913050015.1. Classification (GTDB taxonomy): domain Bacteria; phylum Pseudomonadota; class Gammaproteobacteria; order Magnimaribacterales; family D2472; genus SCGC-AAA076-P13. Next base: position 2,329 of record CAJXAZ010000012.1, on the reverse strand, counting down.
TTGAGGCACTTCCAGCTCTCTCAGTTGATGAGCCTACTGTTAGTATGACATTCCAAGTTAATGACTCTCCATTTGCTGGTAAAGAAGGTAAATATGTTACCTCTAGAAATATAAAAGAAAGATTAGATAAAGAGCTAATATCAAACGTAGCCTTAAAAGTTGTCCCGGGTGAAACGCCGGATAAATTTGTTGTTTCGGGTAGAGGTGAGCTTCATTTATCAGTTCTTATTGAGTCCATGAGAAGAGAAGGCTATGAACTGGGAATCTCTAAGCCTCAGGTAGTCCAAAAGGAAGTTGATGGAAAAATTCATGAGCCCTTTGAGCAAATAGTTATTGATGTTGAAGAAATGCATCAAGGTGCAGTTATGGAAGAGCTAGGACCAAGAAAGGCCGAGCTTCAAAGCATGGATTCTGATGGAAAAGGCAGGGTTAAGCTAGAATTTATAGCTCCATCAAGAGGCATAATAGGCTTTAGATCACATTTCCTAACTATCACAAGCGGGAGTGGGATTATGACTAGTGTATTTGATCATTATGGTCCTGTTAAAGCTGGTGAAATAGCTAAAAGAAATAATGGTGTTATGTATTCAATGACTGCTGGAAAAACTCTGGCATACGCTCTTTTTAATCTTCAAAATAGAGGAAAGTTATTCTTAGGTCATGGTAATGAGGTTTATATCGGCCAGATAGTTGGTCTCCATTCAAGAGATAATGATCTTCCTGTTAATCCAACTAAGGCAAAACAGTTAAACAATATTAGGGCTGCTGGAACTGATGAGAATCTTATTCTTGTAACTCCCATAACACATACCTTGGAACAGGCTTTAGAATTCATCGAAGATGATGAGCTAGTTGAAGTAACTCCTGAATCAATCCGTATGAGAAAAACAGGCAGAATTCGTACTTAAAGAGTATCTTGAACCTATTAAATGCTGATTTTTTGTTAGTGTTTAATTAATTCCTATTTTTATGTAAACTATTATTAGTAATAACTAATAGGGAAAATTATGAATAAATTTAAAATAACTTTTGTATTAGCGTCGTTTATTTTTGTTGCCGGCTGTTCAATGTCAACATCAACTGACTCTAATAAATCAAATGAAGATCTTGCAATGGCATGGGTTGAAGCAGGATATACAGGAAAAGCTGAAGCTATTGAAATGGTAACGAAAAATATGGCTGAAGACGCAGAGGTTTTAGGTGAGAGGTATGTAGGAATGGGCTTTATATGGAATCCTGATGAAAGTGGCATGACTGTTACTTATATCATTCCTGAAAGTCCTGCATCAAAGGCTCTTGAAGTAGGAGATTCTTTTGTTGAGGTTGGCGGAGTAAGACTTACTTCTGAAAATAGAAATAGCCTAGGATTTAGAGGGAAACCTGGAGAGGAAGTCAGTGCAGTTGTTCTAAGAGATGGAGCTGAAGTAGCTATATCTGTTGCAAGAGGCGCTGTCAGACAAGTAAGCTCAAAGATTCAAGTTCTAGAAAACTTTGCTGAAGGAGATGCTGAAAATTGGGCTGCTGATGAATTTAATGTAATGGAAGCATCTACTACTGAAGATGGAGTTGTTTGGGTTCTTAGCTGGTCTAAGTTCACAGAAGTAGCTTCTGGATTAACATCTAATGCATATACTGCGACAAGATTCGAATTTAATGATGCTGGACAAGTTACTTGGGTAGCTAATTTATCTGAAGATAGATTTGTGCTTGAGCAGCAAGGTTATTCGATTACTAGATAATTGCCTTATAAATTAGCCCATGCTTCCTTGTATGGGCTAATTGTTTTCTTTCAAGATTCCTTTAAATACTCTGTTCTGCTAATATGTTTATATGAAAAATATAAATATATTTCTGGTATTAATATTAACTGTCTCCTCTATTGCAGAGGAAGGAAGGCTTGGAAGAGAGGCTAATGAATACAGATATACCTCACTTGGAATTGACTTAATTCAAACAGAAAAAACTGGCGTTGGTGCTAGATTGTCCCTTGCCCTTCCTGGGCCTTTATATGTAGTTGTTGAGAGAAAGGCTGAGGGGGTTAATACAGAAGATAATTCCTATGACAGAATTAGTAATGGTGTGCGACTTGGTGCTCATATTGGAATCGGCGATCTTCTAAGTAATGTTTCAGCTAAAGGGGTCAACCTTGGCATTAAAAACTTTTTTGATATTTATGGAGAATTTGGTGTCAAAACTACTTCTATAGAAGGCGACATTAATTCATTTTCAGAAGATGATGCACAGGCCAATGCCATAGCAGGAATCAGGTTTGGTGATAGCAATCAATGGGAAGGAAATATATTTGCAAATTATTCAAAAGAGTCAGAGG
>CAJXAZ010000011.1 GCA_913050015.1 uncultured Gammaproteobacteria bacterium | reverse complement strand
AAAGCTGAATGAGAATGATAATCATTAAATAAATACCTTATATCAGTACTTTACATAATTTAATAGATAGCCTATATTATTGGTAATTAGCCCATAAATAGCTGTCTTAAAGGAGATAAACCATGGAAATGAAAGAATTAAACTCACCAGAAGTTTGCGTAATATTAAATGAGATAATGGAATATGAATTAGCTGGTGTTGTTCGATACACACACTCCTCAATGATGGTGAGCGGCCCTTATAGATTGCCAATTGTTACTTTCTTAAAAGAGCAAGCTACTGAGTCTTTACTACATGCCCAGCAAGCCGGTGAATTAATAGCAGGATTAGATGGACATCCTAGTCAGAGAATTGCAAAAATTGAGGAGACTCATAAGCATTCAATAGAGAATATTTTGCAAGAAAGTTTAGGTCATGAATTACATGCATTGGGGCTATATAAAAAATTACTTGGAAGTGTTGCAGACCGTTCTATTTACTTAGAAGAATATGCTAGAGGTATGATTCAAGAAGAAGAGCAACATTCACTAGAATTAAAAGCGATGCTAAAGGACTTTGGTTAAGCTTCTTTAAAGTACCTTTGATGATGAGCTTCGGATAATTCTAGGAGCTCTTTATTGAGTTCATCTTTGATAGTTTTTGGATTAAAGTTCTGAAGTTGTGAAATACCAAATTGGGCGAGATCAAGTTCTTGGGATCCAGAAGCTCTAAATAAATCGAATATCCATGTTAGAGGATCGAGGGAATTATTATAATTAATAGCATTTTCTTTAAGTTTGAATGAAAAAAGGTCTCTATCCTGAATTTTAAACCTGTCTTTTAGAATAATAATCTTAAATTTTTCTAGACGATCATTAATAACTGCCCTCTCATCCATTGAATACTTAGGCCAATTAATGATTTCATGAACAAACCTTTTACACCCTTTACAGACATCATCACCGTATGTGGTAGAGCAAATACCTAGGCAAGGAGTTGTTGAGCGGTTTTTAAGCATAGTTATTGCAAATAATAACCCATTTTAAAATAAAATCTGTATTTTTAGTGGAAGCCCCTGATTCATAAGAGTAAAATGATTTTTAGGAGATACACCCGCATGTTAAACGAATACAAAATACACGAACAAGAAAGAGCTGAGCAGAATATCCCGCCTCTTCCCTTGGATCCAGATCAAACATCTCAGTTAGTAGATTTACTAAAAGCAGATCATGAAGAGTCAGAACTTTTACTTTACCTATTAAAAGAGAGAGTTCCAGCCGGTGTAGATCAGTCAGCTTATGTAAAAGCTGCCTTTCTTGCAGATATAACTACAGGTGAGGCAACGAGTCCTTATTTAAGCAAACTAGATGCCGTTAAGTTACTAGGAACAATGCTTGGTGGATACAACATACAACCGCTTATTGCTTGTTTAAAAACTGATGACTTGGGTGAAGAAGCAGCAAATGCTTTGAGTGAAACACTTCTAATATTTGATGCTTTTAATGAAATCTTTGAGCTTTCTAAAACTAACACTTACGCTAAGACTGTTGTTGATGCTTGGGCAGATGGTAAATGGTTTACCGAGAAGTCAGAAATACCTGATCAAATAAAACTAACTGTCTATAAAGTTCCCGGTGAAATTAATACCGATGATCTATCCCCAGCAACTGATGCTTGGTCTAGGCCAGATATCCCTCTTCATGCTTTAGCAATGTTTAAAATGCCAAGAGAAGGTCTTGCAACACCACTTGAGACATTAGAAACATTAAAAGAAAAAGGTAACCCATTAGTATTTGTTGGTGATGTTGTTGGAACAGGTTCATCACGTAAATCAGCTACTAACTCAGTTTTATGGCATATGGGAGATGATATTTCCTGTATACCAAATAAAAAAGAAGGTGGTTTTTGTTTCGGAAGCAAGATTGCTCCTATTTTCTTTAATACACTTGAGGACTCAGGTGCATTCCCAATCGAACTAGATGTATCAACCATGGAAATGGGACAAGAAATTATTCTTGAACCTCATAATGGGAAGGTTTTAGATGCTAATACCAATGAAGTTATATCTACTTTTGAATTAAAAACAGATGTTCTTTTAGATGAAGTAAGAGCCAACGGAAGAATTCCATTAATTATTGGAAGACAGTTAACAGATAAAACAAGAGAAGCATTAGGCTTAGAAGCTACTGATGTCTTTAGAAGACCTAATGATGCGGATGTATCTGATAAAGGATATACGCTTGCACAAAAAATGGTTGGTAAAGCTTGTGGAGTAACAGGGATAAGACCTGGAACTTATTGCGAACCAAGAATGACAACAGTTGGCTCACAAGATACAACTGGGCCTATGACAAGAGACGAGCTTAAAGAGTTAGCTTGTTTAGGTTTTTCAGCTGATTTAGTAATGCAATCTTTCTGTCATACAGCTGCTTATCCAAAACCAGTTGATATAGACACTCAGCACAACTTACCTGATTTTATTATGAATCGTGGTGGAGTATCCCTAAGACCTGGAGATGGAATTATTCACTCTTGGTTAAATAGAATGCTTTTACCAGACGGAGTTGGTACTGGTGGAGATAGCCATACAAGATTCCCAATAGGCATAAGCTTCCCTGCTGGATCTGGCTTAGTAGCTTTTGCTGCAGCTTTAGGTGTAATGCCTCTTGATATGCCTGAATCAGTCTTAGTAAGATTTAAAGGTGAAATGCAACCTGGAATAACTCTTAGAGATTTAGTTAATGCAATACCATATGCAGCTATTCAAAGTGGACTTCTAACAGTTGCTAAAGAAGGTAAGAAAAATATCTTCTCTGGTAGATGTTTAGAAATTGAAGGTTTGCCTAATATGAAGGTTGAACAAGCTTTTGAGTTATCCGATGCTTCTGCAGAAAGATCGGCATCAGGATGTTCTGTAAGATTAAATAAAGAACCTATTATTGAATACCTTAAATCAAACATTGTAATGTTGAGATGGATGATAGCTAGCGGATACGGCGATGCTAAAACTCTTGAAAGAAGAGCTGTGGCAATGGAAGAATGGATCGAGAATCCAGAACTTTTAGAGCCAGATGCAAATGCTGAGTATGCTGAGATTATTGAAATTGATTTAAATGATATTACAGAACCTTTATTAGCCTGCCCTAATGATCCTGATGATATTAAACCTCTTTCTGAAGTTGCTAATACTGAAATTCAAGAAGTCTTCATTGGCTCTTGTATGACAAACATTGGGCACTTTAGAGCAGCTGGAACATTGCTTGAAAAACATAAAGCAACGAAAGCAAGATTATGGGTTGTACCTCCAACTAAGATGGATGAGAAACAACTTATGGAAGAAGGTATTTATAATATCTTTGGTACCTCTGGTGCTAGAACTGAACTTCCCGGATGTTCGTTATGCATGGGTAACCAAGCAAGGGTGTTAGCTAATTCTACTGTTGTATCAACTTCAACAAGAAACTTTCCAAATAGACTAGGAGATGGCGCTAACGTATTTTTAGCATCAGCAGAGCTTTCAGCTATAGCTTCTATACTTGGAAAATTACCAACAGTTGAGGAATACCATAAGTATATGGAAGATATTAATCCTCTTTCTGATGATATTTATAAGTATTTAAACTTCAATGAAATTGATGCTTATGTCCAGAGCGCTAATAGTGCTGAGATTCCAGCAGTAAATATAGTAAATCCGCTTTAAGCTTTATTGCTTATTGTTTTAGTTTCGTTTCGACGAGAATTCTGTAATTCTTCAAGGTAACTTGAGCTTACAGGGGTTATGTATTGGCCTGTAAAAATCGAAGTCTCAAACTCATCAATATTTGGATTGCCAACACTAACAGTATCAATAAGGTCCTCTAGAGTCTGATAAATAAGCCAGTCAGCACCTATTTCTGATGCAACCTCTTCAGTAGTTTTATTTGATGCAACTAGCTCATCTGTTGCAGGCATATCTATTCCATATAAGTTTTGATATTTAATAGCTGGCGCTGCAGAAGCAAAGTAAACTTTATTTGCTCCAGCCTCTTTTGCCATCTCTATGATCTTTCTACTTGTAGTTCCTCTCACAATTGAGTCATCAACTAACAGAACATTCTTTCCATTGAACTCAAGATCTAAAATATTAAGCTTTCGTCTAACAGATTTTTTTCTTTCCTCTTGATTGGGCATTATAAATGTTCTTCCAATATATCTATTTTTAACAAAACCTTCTCTGTATGGCACATCTAAATCAACAGCAAGTTGAAGTGCTGCAGTTGTTGAGCTATCAGGTATTGGAATAACAACATCAATATCATGATTAGGTATCTGAGCTTTAATTGCATCTGCAAGCTTAGATCCCATTCTCATTCTAGATTTATATACTGAGATTTCGTCTATCTTAGAGTCAGGTCTTGAGAAATATACAAATTCAAAAATACATGGTCTTTTAAGCGGATTATCAGCACACTGTTGAGAGAAAAGCTCGCCCTTTTGATCTATAAAAACAGCTTCTCCAGGTTCAACATCTCTAAGTTTTGTAAAGCCTTGAGAGGTAAATAAAGCATCCTCAGATGCAATGATGTATTCGTTTCTAGTCTTTCCCTCTCTGATTCCAATAGATAAAGGTCTAATAGCATTATTATCTCTAAAACCTAATATGCCGTGCCCTGTTATTAAAGCAATAACAGCGTATGCGCCTTCACATCTTCTATGCGTTTTTGAAACTGCTTTAAATATATGCTCAGCTTTTGGATAAATTTCACGTTGTTTGGCTAGCTCATGTGCAAAAATATTTAAAAGGACTTCTGAATCTGAATCAGTATTAATGTGCCTCATTTCTGCATGAAATAATTCATTAGCTAATGCTTTGTGATTGGTTAGGTTTCCGTTGTGTGCAAGGCTTATCCCATAAGGAGAGTTGACATACATAGGTTGGGCAAACTCTTTACCTGCTCCGCCTGCTGTTGGGTATCTGACATGACCAATTCCATAAGAACCGACTAGTTTAGTCATATGACTTTGCTGAAATACGTCTCTGACATATCCCATAGATTTTCTACTATTTAGTTTACCGTTGGAGTCGCAAACAACCATGCCCGCTGCATCTTGGCCTCTATGCTGAAGCATTAGGAGAGAGTCATAAATGTCGCCAGCTACATCCGTTTCTGATGATATTCCAACTATTCCGCACATTAGGTTTCCCCTTCAATTGGATTTAATTCTTCGACTATAGGAATCAAACTCTCTTTTATAGGTTCAATGACTTCCATAGCCTCCTCTACAAGATCAGTATTATCTATTAAATTTCTTAAATAAGCTTCAATTTGAGGGGCATATTTTTCAATTACTGGAGTAATTTTTGAATTATCAATAAGGTCAGTTGACTTAATGCTAGCAGGAAGTAGTAAGAAAATAACAAAGAGAACTATTAAACCTCGGCCTAAACCAAATATAACTCCGAGAAAACGATCAAAACCAGATGCGCCTGACCATTTAATTAATTTACTAATAAATTTAATTACCATCCCTCCAAGGATTATGGTGATCATAAAGACGACTATGTACGAAAGAATCTTAGCAATTTCTGCATTGCCTATGAATTCAGTTATTTTTGGAGTTGCAATAAACTCAAGACTGACAGCTGCAACAAAAGCTACTACCCATAAAAATAATGAGAGGAACTCTTTAGTGAAGCCTCTTGCAAGCGATATCAAACCCGAGGCAGTCAGAACAACAAGGATAAACCAGTCAGCGACATTAAGGCCTAGAGCTTCCATCTTGAAATCTCCCCTTTAGTTGATTCTGAAACTTCTTCAATTAACGCAATATTACTAACAATATCTTCTTCGGATAAAAATGGTCCGACATAAACAGCATGGAGGTCTTTATTAATACCAAATGCTTCTATAAAAGCTGGAAATCCACCATTATTTATTTTACTTACCATCTTGATAGCATTTTCATTGGAAGAAAGAACATGAACTCTAATCACAAATAAATCAAAATCAGATTCCTTTATTGAGGATACGTCCATCTTCTCTATAGGTGTTTTTATTATGACTTGTTCTTTTTGGATCACTGGTTCAACTTTTTTTACAGGATCTTTGATATCAATAATTGATTCTTTTGCTTTAAATTCTTGTTGGTAATCTACTTGCGGAGTTAAAACAACAAACAAAACTAACAGCAAAAGGATGATGCTGAAAACTGTGCCTATAAATCTTTCTTTATTCATTAACTTTTATACATTTTTTTTAGCAGTCTGTGTACTGTTGTTCTTATATTTTTTCTGTGCACAATCATGTCTATTGCACCATTTTTCAATAAGAACTCAGATTTTTGAAAATCATCAGGCAGATCCACTCTTACTGTCTGCTCTATAACCCTTCTTCCAGCAAAACCAACAAAAGCATTAGGCTCTGCAATATTAATATCACCTAACATAGCTAAACTTGCTGAAACTCCCCCATATACAGGGTCTACCATTACAGATATGTAAGGTAATTTTTTACTTTTAAGTTTTTGAATTGCCGCTGAGGTTTTAGCCATCTGCATTAGCGAAACCATTGATTCCTGCATTCTTGCACCTCCACTTGTTGAAAAGCATATAAATGGACAATGATTTTCAATAGCTTGGTTTATTCCTTGAACAAATTTCTCTCCGACAACCCCACCCATAGAGCCTCCCATAAACCTAAACTCAAATGCAGCAGCTACGATAGGCATAGAATCTATTGTTCCCTTACCTACGATAATAGCTTCATTTTCTCCTGTTGCCGCAATAGAGTCTTTGACTCTAGAAGAGTAATATTTAGTATCTTTAAATTTTAAGATATCTTTGGTTTTGATATCTTTTGCAATTTCACTAAAAGAACCTGTATCAAGAAAAATTCCTAATCTTTTTCTTGCTCCGATTCTAAGGTGATGGTCGCACTTGGAGCAGACGTATAGTGATTTCTCTAATTCTGGAGCATATAAAACTGATTCACAAGATGGGCAAGAGCTCCATAGACCATCAGGAACAGTGCTTTTAGATTTTGAGGTTCCTATTGACGGTATGAGCCTTGTTAACCAGTTCATGATATTGCTTGTTTAATCTCCTTTAGATATTCACCTATTCTAGCAAATTCTTTTGAGTTAGAGCTCTCATTTATCATTTCTACAATAGAGCTTCCTATAATCACACCATCAGAGCACTCAGCTAACATTTTAGCGTCGTTAGCAGACTTGATACCAAAGCCAGCTAATGTAGGTAGGTCTGAGTGTTTTTTAATCTTTTGAATATTATTTTTTATCTCATCTATATTAAGATTCGAGGAGCCTGTAACACCTCTTAAATTAACGTAATAAATAAAACCTGTACTATTTTTTGCAATTAGCTCAACTCTATTATCGGTAGTTGTCGGAGAGATAAGAGATATGGTGTTGATGTTCGGATTTGTTATTCCATAGTCCTTTAAGCTCAACTCACCAGGAATATCTACAACTAAAATTGAGTCGATTATTGAAGTAGATTCAACTAAATCAATATGTGAGATAAATGTATTTAGATATCCCATTAAAACAATGGGCGTTTGATCATTTATTTTACGAAACTCTACAACCAGATCAAATATCATTTTTAAAGAAATATTATTTTTAAGCGCCCTGTCATGAGCTTTCTGTATGGTTGGTCCTTCGGCTATTGGATCTGTAAAAGGAACGCCTATTTCTATAATATCTACACCTGACTCCACAAAAAGATGCATTAAATCTAAGGTTGAATCTAAATCAGGGTCCCCTGCAACAAGATAAGCAACCAAAGCCTTTTGATTATTATCTTTAAGGTTATTTAAGGTTGTTGTGAGTCTGTTCAAAACTTAATTCCATCTATTTCTGCGACTGTATTGATATCCTTATCACCTCTTCCAGAGACGTTCACCACAACATTTGCTGTATCAGGTAATTCCTTCATTAGCGGTCCTAAATAAGCAAAGGCATGGGCAGTCTCAAGTGCTGGCATAATTCCTTCTAGCTCAGTAACTTCATGGAATGCTTTAAGAGCCTCGTCATCATTTACAGCAACATACTCAGCTCTTCCTATATCTTTTAACCATGAGTGCTCTGGGCCAACTCCTGGGTAGTCAAGACCAGCTGAAACTGACTTAGTATCCATAATTTGCCCTGATTCATCCTGCATTAAGTAACTTCTAGCTCCATGCAATACTCCAGGTGTTCCATCATTCAAAGGTGCTGCATGTTCGCCTGTTGAAATACCATTACCTCCAGCCTCTACACCTATTAACCTTGTTTCTGGTATATCAATAAATGGATAAAATATTCCCATTGCATTAGAGCCGCCGCCAACACAAGCAACGATAGCATCAGGCATGGAATTGAAGGAATCCTTTGATTGGTGGATTAACTCTTGGCCAACTACTGAGTTAAAATCTCTCACAATCATTGGGTATGGATGAGGACCTGTGACACTTCCAATAATATAATAAGTATCGTCAACATTAGTAACCCAGTCCCTTAACGCTTCATTAAGAGCATCTTTGAGGGTAGCGGTACCAGAGTCAACTGCATGAACTTCAGCGCCTAATAATTTTATTCTATAAACATTTAATGACTGCCTTTTAACGTCTTCAGCACCCATATATATATGACATTCAAGACCCAATCTTGCTGCAACAGTTGCTGTAGCAACTCCATGTTGCCCAGCTCCAGTTTCTGCAATAATTCTTTTTTTACCCATATGTTTAGCGAGTAAAATTTGACCAACTGTATTATTTATTTTGTGTGCACCTGTGTGATTTAAGTCTTCACGTTTTAACCAAATAGAGCCTGATCCATAATGATTAGAGAGCCTTTCAGCAAAATATAGAGGCGAAGGTCTTCCAACAAAGTTGGATAAATCACTATAGAACTCTTTTTGAAAATCTTCCCTATCTTTTAATTCGTTATAAGTATTTTCTAGCTCTTCCAGGGCATACATAAGAGTTTCAGGTACAAATTTGCCGCCAAACTCGCCAAAAAAACCATTATTATCAGGTAGGTTAAATTTATTTGATTTCATAGTTTTTAATTATATTTAATATGTTCTTTATTAATTTTATATCTTTCACGCCCTTCTCAGATTCAACGCCAGAATTCAGATCGATACACCAAGAATTTGTCGTAATTGCATTATGAACATTTTCAGAATTAATTCCACCTGAAAGAACAATATTATTGGCTAGCTCTGCTGAGTTATCAAGAATATTCCAATCAAAGGACTCTCCTGTCCCTCCATATGTCCCAGGCACATGATTTTCCAAAAGAATTGCTGATGCTGATGGGTATAAATCTATTAAATCTAAATCTGTTTCATTCTTAACACGAATAGCTTTCCAGTAATCCAGACCAAATGATTCGCAGAACTCGTCTGATTCATCACCATGAAATTGAAGGATAGGATCAGTTAGATAAGAAGAAGTTTGATACACCTCCTCCTCTTTAGGATTAACAAAAACACAAACAGGTCTAGTGGATTTAAAATCAATTTCTTTCAAGCTCTCCAAGAAATCATTACTTACATTTCTTGGGCTCTTGGTGAAGAAAATAAAACCAACGTAGTCAACTTCAAGAGCTATTAATTCTTTTAAAATTAATAAATTAGATATTCCACAGATCTTTATTTTTTGCTTATTCATGCTTTTAACCTATCAAATAAATTTGAAACGGGACTTGTAATATTATCTTCAGAATTATATCTAGGGCCTAAGAAAAACAAACCCTTTGCAGCAGCAGTTTTACCAGCAAAAATTCTATCTTTTTTTAAAAGAATCTCAGCAACAGAGTATTCATTTTCACCCTTAGCAATATCAATCAAAGTACCAGTCATTATTCTAACCATATTGTGAAGGAATGCATTTGCTTTGACTGAAATTATGATAAATTTCTCATAAGTTTCAATCTCTATAGAAGAAACATTTTTTATAGGGTTATTAGAGTTGCACTTAGAGCTTCTGAATGAGCTGAAGTCATGCTCGCCAAGGAACATATTTGCATGCTTTTTTAAAATATCTATATCAATAGCATTTGAATCCCAGTGACAATGTCCTCCAAAGAATAAAGGCTTACTTTTTGAGTTGTATATCAAATAAGAATAGCTTCTATCTTTAGCTGTATATCTTGAGTGAAAGTCGTCAGACACTCTGGATATAGTTTTTATAGCTATTGATTCTGGTAAATTAGCATTTATTCCCTTAACCCAGTTTATATCATCTCTTTCTATATCCGTTTCAAAGTCAAATACCTGACATAGTGCATGCACGCCTGCATCAGTTCTTCCAGCATAATTAATTGATATATTAGTTTGGGTTATCTCCTTAAGAGCTTTTTCGATGGCTTGCTGAATTGAAGGAGCATTTTTCTGATTTTGGAACCCGGAAAAATTAGATCCATCATACTCAACTGTAAATGCTAGCTTCACTGATTCTAAATTTTATCAAAAAGATTTTGTGCTGAACTTTTTAAAGTCTCATCTTCTGTATTTTGAATTAAGCCAATAAGAATATTTTTACAATTATCTAAATCGCCCATTTCAAAATAAGTCACAGCTAAATCTAATTGCTGCTCATCAGCATTATTCTCTATACTCAACCCTTTAGGTAGTCCTTGAATACTTGAACCTGAATCTCTAGCCTCATCAAAATCATATTCTATTTTTTTTGTTTTTCTAGAATTTAGTTGGATGTATATTAATGCTATTAATATTCCTGATAATACGGAAATCAAAGCAACAAATAGAAGATCTGTAAGACCAAAGTCATTTTGAGCACTGGATGTCTGCTCAATAGACTCAACCTCTTTAACTAGCTCCTGAGCAACCTTACTCTCCATAGATATGCCTAATTGCTTTGTATTATTCTCTATAAAGTTCTTAGGATCATTGATTTCTTCGTTATCTAAGCTAATGACTTTTTCTTGACTTCTATCTTCTGATTTTAGCGAGGTCTTGGTTGTATTAAGGTCTTTTTTAATTTTTGGGGCTGTAAGAATAAGCAAAGACTTTGCCGCTGGTGCAAAGCTGAGTGCAAATGATTTATTCATAGCTATGATAGAACCTCTAGCGTCTTTGTCAGAGATCATTGCCATAGATGATTGGATGGGAATAATTAAATCTTTATCTTTTCTTATTAAATTAATATTTCCATTTATAAATGCATCTTTATTACCTAGGTAAATAGACCACATGACTTGATATATCGAAAGATCTGATGAATTTTTCTGAATACCAGAGGCAATACTCCACATTGTTGTTATTTCGTCAGCTTTTACTATGGAGTTTATCTCTTCAGCCTTCTCTAAAATAACTTGTTCAGGTTTAGTTTTTTTACTAACAATATTTCTTGGTGTTATCTTCGGCTCGTATCTTTTTACCGGCTCCTCATAATCTAAATCTAAACCTCTCATACTTGACGGAAGGAAAATAAATATATCTTTAGCTAAGGCGTCCTTAATTACTAACTTAAAACTAAAATAATTTCCCTCATAGTTATTTTTGATAACTATAGAAAATGACTGATAGTTAGAAAAATCTTCAAGCAATGTGTAGGCAATATAATTTTTATCAAGAAGATCATCTGATTTATATTCTTTTAAAATAATATCTTGATCTTTAATATCTTCATTTTGAATTTTAAATTCAACAACTCTTTCGCCATTTGCATTAACGCTAAGCTTTGGAGAAGATAAAAGGATCTCAGCAAATATCTGAGATGAAAAGAAAATACCTATAAGTAGAGTTAATCTCAACATAGTTTTTTATTTAAAATTAAGTTTTGTAATATTTGAACCGCATTTAGTGCAGCCCCTTTGCCATAGACGTTGTCAGCAACTACCCATAATGAAATCCATGTGTCACCTTGTACTTTTTGAGATCTTATTCTTCCAACATAAACATCTTCTGAGTCATTTGCATGCTCAACCGGTGTTGGATATTCTAGTTTTTCAGGATTATCCATAACACATACACCGGGCGTGCCATCTATAGCATCAATAATAGCTTCTCTGGATGCATCACCGGATAATTTCATAAATACCGCCTCTGAATGCCCATTAAAAACTGGAACTCTGACACATGTAGCTTGAACTTCTATATTTTTATCTAAAATTTTCTGTGTTTCCCAGACAAGCTTCATCTCTTCCTTTGTAAAAGCATTATCTAAAAATATGTCGCACTGAGGTATTACATTAAAAGCTATTGGTTTTGGATAAACCTTTGGATCTTTGAGATCTTTATCAAAAGTTTGAGATCTTAATTCCTCGACAGCATCCTTGCCCGTACCTGAAACAGCTTGATAGGTGGCTATATTAATAAACTCTATTCCATATTTATCATGAATTGGCTTTAGTGCCATTAACAGCTGAGACGAAGAACAATTAGGATTGGCGATAAGTGTTGGCCCTGTAAGATTTTGTAAAATATCTCCATTAATTTCAGGAATAATTAAAGGCACATCATCCTCGTATCTAAACTCAGAAGAAAGATCAATAACATAACTCCCAGCTTCAACAAATTTTCTTGCATGCTTTCTAGCAACAGAAGAGCCTGCAGAAAAAATAGTTATGTTAGCTAGACTAGGATCAAAGGATTCTAAGTCCTCAATAATGTAGTCGTTGTTTTGAAAATTAACCTTTTGCCCAACTGAAGAACTTCCTAATGGAAATAATGCATCAACATGTATGTCTTTTTTATCTAATAGCTGTAGAATTTTTTGCCCAACAACGCCAGATGCTCCTATTAAAGCAATGCTTAACACCTTATCCATTTTTTATTATCCCAATTATCTTTGCTGCTACTTCTGAAGTGCTCATGTACTCATCGGTAGTAGAAATATCCTTCGTTCTGAAGCCTTGGGCAATAAACTGCTTGATAGCATCGTCAATTTTATCAGCTAGTCCTATTTCATTAAGAGAAAATCTTAATGCCATTGCTAAGGAAGCGATCATTGCTATAGGGTTGGCTATATTTTGACCCGCTATGTCAGGGGCACTTCCATGACAAGGCTCATACATACCTCTAGATGAACTGTTTAAAGAAGCAGAAGGAAGCATGCCAATAGAACCAGTAAGCGTTGCAGCAATATCAGATAATATATCTCCAAATAGATTGCCAGAGACTATTACATCAAATTGATTGGGGTTAAGGACTAGCTGCATAGCTGTGTTATCTGCTAATTGATGGGTCAACTCAACATCTGGATAATCTTTTGCCATATCTGAAACAATAGATCGCCAAAATTTTGAAACTTCAAGCACATTAGCTTTTTCAACTGAACACAATCGACCATTCCTTTTTTGCGCAGACTCGAAGGCTACTTTTGCAATTCTTCTAATCTCATCTTCGTTATAAATCATTGTATTAAATGCATAAGGAGTAGGATCATCTAAAACTATTGCTCTTGGTTCTCCAAAATAAACACCACCAGTAAGCTCTCTTACAATCAAGATATCTAAATTTTCGATTATGTGGTTTTTAATTGGTGATGCAGAAGCTAACTCATTAAATAAAAAGGCAGGTCTCAAGTTTGCAAATAACTCCAACTCCTTTCTAAGTCCTAGAAGTGCTTGCTCTGGTCTGTCATCCCAACCCAAATCATCCCATTGTGGGCCGCCCACAGCTCCAAAAAGAATAGCATCAGATTTTTTAGCCTCCTCTAAGACATTCTCCGGAAGAGGAGAACCAAATTTTTCATATGCAGTTCCACCAACATCCATATTAGTAATTTCAAAATCTAACTGATGCTCGTTAATAAGAAAATCTAAGACCTCTTTAGCTGACGAAGTTACCTCTTGGCCAATACCATCTCCAGGTAGAATCAATATTTTTTTAGTCATTTGCATATATCCATGGTTTTTCTAACATTCTATTTTGTTCAAAATCTATAATTATTTGTTTATCTTTAAGTGTCATATCTACATCATCCAACCCATAAATAATTCTCTCGAGAAGATTATTTTCAACTTCAAATTTAAATTCAATGGTATCTGAAAAGACAATTTTTTTAGCATCAAGGCTAACTGATAATTCTATAACCTCTTTTTCACTGATTTTAAAAATTTTATCAATATCTCCTTTGCTTAAAACTATTGGTAAAACCTTATTCTTAAAACAATTATTATAAAAAATATCACCAAAAGATGATGCAATTACGACTTTAATACCAAAATCTCTTAAAGCCCAAACAGCATGTTCTCTCGAGGAACCGCATCCAAAATTATCTCTTGTTAGCAAGATGGCCGCAGTATCAAATGGACTATTATTTAGAATAAAATCGCTATTAATTTTTCTATCGTTTTTTGACATCCCTAGTCTTCCGCCATCTAGATATCTCCACCCATCAAATAAGTAATCTTCGAAACCAAACTTTTTTATAGATTTTAGATACTCTGTCGGGATGATCTGATCAGTATCAATATTATCTCTATCAATATGAGCAACTATGCCTTTTATTTGTAACTCATTGCCTTGAATTTTCATGATGGATTGCTCACTGTTCCATGAATTGCAGTTAATGCAGCCATTACAGGGCTCATTAGATGAGTTCGCCCAAGATTGCCTTGCCTGCCTTCAAAATTTCTATTTGATGTAGATGCACATCTCTCGTGAGGCTTTAACTGGTCTGGATTCATACCCAAGCACATCGAACACCCAGGGTCTCTCCAAATAAATCCGGCATCTTCAAAAATTTTATCTAGGCCTTCGGACTCTGCTTGCTGCTTAACAAGGCCGGAACCAGGAACAACTATTGCTTCAATTATATTAATGGAAATCTTTTTTCCATCGACAGCGATTGCTGCCTCTCTTAGATCTTCTATTCTCGAATTAGTACAGGACCCTATAAAGACTCTATCAAATTTTAGATCAGTCAATTTTTGGTCAGGCTCGATACCCATATAGTTTTTAGCAAGTTCAATATTCTTTCTATTATCTTGTGGGGAGGAATCTGGGTTAGGGATAATCGCATCAAAATCAATGACCATTTCAGGAGATGTTCCCCATGTAACTTGAGGTTTTATTTTAGAGACATCAATTTCTATTTTTTTATCAAAAGTTGCATTAGGATCAGATTTTAATGAAACCCAGTGCTGCTCAGCAAGATCTAAAATTTCAGAACTCAATTCACTATGTTTTCTAACGTAATCAATAGTAGTGATATCTGGTGCAACCAAACCTACTTTTGCTCCTCCCTCTATAGCCATATTACATATAGTCATTCTAGCTTCCATTGAGATATCTTCAATATAGGAACCTGAAAACTCTATGGCATGACCGTTACCACCAGCAGTTCCAATCTGACCAATAAGATATAAAACAATGTCCTTAGAAGTTACTCCTTTGCTTGAAGTCCCATTGAAAACAACCTGCATATTTTTTAACTTAGAAACCTTTAAGCTCTGAGTAGCAAGTACATGCTCCACTTCAGATGTTCCAATCCCCATAGCCAGGCATCCAAAAGCACCATGAGTTGAGGTATGAGAGTCACCGCATACAATTGTCATCCCTGGTAAGGTATAACCAAGTTCAGGACCTATAACATGAACGATGCCTTGATTTATTGAGGTTATGTCAAATTGCTTAATTCCAAATTTATTACAATTTTTATCAAGTTCAACTACCTGAATTTTTGAAATTTCATCCTCTATAGACTCCATATTAAAATCACTACCTCTTTCAGTTGGGACATTATGATCTGGTGTAGCTATATTGGCGTTAAGTCTCCAAGGCACAAGCCCTTTTTTAGTTAGCCCTTCAAAGGCTTGGGGTGAGGTGACTTCATGTAAATATTGCCTATCTATATAGAGCAATGATTCGCCTGAATTGTAAGTTGTTATGTGATGCTCATCCCAAAGCTTGTCATATAGAGTCTTTGACATGTTACTTCGAAGTGAAAGGTAGCTCTTGATCAACATCTCCACATTGAGCACGATTTCTTAGTAGATGATCCATGATTACTAAATTAACCATTGCCTCTGCAATAGGTACCGCTCTAATACCAACGCAAGGATCGTGCCTTCCAAGAACTTCAATATCCACCTCATTACCATCTTTATCAACTGTCTTGCCCTTCGTTTTGATACTAGAAGTAGGTTTGATTAAAAAATCTAAGTTTATATTATCTCCGTTAGAGATTCCTCCAAGAATACCTCCAGCATTATTGGATGAAAAGCCATCTGATCTAATCTCATCTCTAGCCTCAGATCCTTTTAAATTTAGTATATTCTCAGCATTGCCTATTGATACTGATTTAACTGCATTGATACTCATTATTGCTTTAGCTAAGTCAGCATCGAGCTTATCAAAGACAGGCTCACCAAGACCAACTGGACAATTTTCTACACAGACTCCAAGTTTAGCGCCCACAGAATTTCCTTCAGCAATAAGATCAGTGAACATCGCATCTAAATCATCCATCTTGGACATATCTGAGAAGAAGTACTTATTATTATTAGCAGATGAGGGATCTATTGAATTAGCTGCTACATGGCCTATTTGAGAAACATATGCAGTCGTCTTTACGCCATATTTTTCTAGATATTTTTTAGCAATAGCTCCAGCTGCGACTCTCATAGCAGTTTCTCTGGCACTTGATCTTCCACCACCCCTATAATCTCTATGGCCATATTTAGCTTGATAGGTAATATCTGCATGATTAGGTCTAAAGGTGTCCTTAATATTAGAGTAATCTTTTGATTGTTGATCTTTGTTATAGATAATTAAACTGATAGGCGTTCCTAATGTCTTACCCTCAAAAACACCTGAAAGAATTTCTACAGAGTCATCCTCGCTTCTTTGAGTAGTTACATCAGATTGACCTGGTTTTCTTCTATTTAATTCAAGCTGGATATCAGATTCATTTATCTCTAATTGAGGAGGACAGCCATCAATAATACAGCCGAGCGCACGTCCATGGCTTTCACCAAAAGTTGTGATCTTAAAAATATTTCCAAACGTATTGCCTGACATGGCTGTGATTATAATCCAAAATTGACTAGACGATTTATTTTAGGTTGTATTTAGACCCATAACAACTAAATGGTAGGTATTATTTTACAATACAAATAATTCTTGAAAGTCTGTAACTGAAGTATTTTCAAGGGTTTTTTGATCCAAGCATATTGAATATATATTCTGGCATCTAGATTCATCAAATGTAATCTTAAGATTGCTCATAAATTTTTTCTCTAGGACTGGGATTCCTTCCTCTCTCCTTCTCTTATGACCAATTGGATATTCAACTTCTATAGCATCCGTTGAAGTGCCATCATTAAAGTGAATTTGAATTTTATTAGCAATAGATCGTTTATCAGCTTCATGATATTCAGTTGAATATCTTTTATCTTCGCTAATAACCATTTTTTCTCTAAGAGCATCTACCCTGGGATCTTTAGCAACATCATCTTCATAATCTTCAGCAACTAAATTACCTTTTAACAGACCTATTGCAACCATGTATTGTAAGCAATGATCTCTATCTGCTGGATTATTCAAATCACCAACTTTAGAAATAATTCTTATGGCTGAATCATGGGTAGTTATTTGAATATTTTTTATGTCATCTAATCTATCTTTTATTTCTGGATGAAGTGTTACCGCAGCTTCAACTGCTGTTTGGGCATGAAACTCAGCAGGGAAGCTTATCTTAAATAGAATATTTTCCATGACATACGTACTGAATGGTTGAGGTAATTCTAGTTTTTCTCCTTTGAAAGAAACATCTTCAAAACCCCATACTGGTGCAGAAAGAACACCGGGATAACCCATTTCTCCTGATAAAGTGATCATAGCAAGACGGACAGCTCTACTCGTTGCATCTCCGGCAGCCCAACTTTTCCTTGAGCCTGCGTTTGGAGCATGTCTATAAGCTCTTAAGCTTTGTCCATCAGCCCAAGCTTGGCTAACGGCATCCATAATTTGATCTGAAGTTCCACCCATTAATTTAGTAACTAAGGCAGTTGAAGCAACTTTTACTAGAACAACGTGATCTAATCCAACTTTATTAAAACTATTTTTAAGAGCTAATATGCCTTGTATCTCATGAGCCATAATCATAGATTCTAAAACCACTCTCATGGTTAA
This sequence comes from uncultured Gammaproteobacteria bacterium, assembly GCA_913050015.1. GTDB lineage: Bacteria > Pseudomonadota > Gammaproteobacteria > Magnimaribacterales > D2472 > SCGC-AAA076-P13. Next base: position 8,983 of record CAJXAZ010000011.1, on the reverse strand, counting down.
TGGATCCTTGCCTTCAGAAATATTTTTTTGAGAAATATAATCAGCCACTGCTAATATGCCACCAAGATTATCTGATGGATGACCCCATTCAGCAGCTAACCAAGTATCGTTATAGTCAAGCCATCTAATAATACAACCAATATCAAATGCACCTTTAATTGGATCTAACTTAAAGTTAGTACCAGGAACTCTTACCCCAAAAGGGACCGAAGTTCCTTCAACAATAGGACCAAGCATTTTTGTACAAGCCGGAAATTTTAGCGCTAAAAGACCGCATCCAATAGTATCAATAAGACAATTTCTAGCAGTATCTAAGGCAAGATCTGATTCGATTTCAAAATTACAAACGTAATTTGCAATTTCTGATATTACTGAGTCATAGCCAGGTCTGATATTTAGATCAACATTAGAAGACATGGTTTACGCTCTGTTTTCTATATCAATCCACTCTGAATTTTCAACACCGATATAGTCTGCGCTAGGTCTGATAATTCTATTATTAGAGCGTTGTTCCATACAATGAGCTGTCCAACCAGAAACTCTAGACATTACAAATATTGGTGTAAATAATTTTGTAGGTATGCCCATGTAAAAATAAGCAGGTGCATGGAAGAAATCTGCATTAGCAAACATTTTTTTCTCATCTGCCATAACCTTCTCTACTTCGTCTGCAACTTGATAAAGATCATCATTAGCATGCAGTTTTGAAAGCTCTTTTGCATATTGTTTAATAACAGCATTTCTTGGATCGCTAATTGAATAGACAGCGTGTCCAAATCCCATAATTTTTTCTTTTCTTTCTAGCATAGATAGTATTTTTTCTTTTGCCTCATCTCTTGAGGTCCAGTTTTCAATTAACTCCATAGCTTTTTCATTTGCGCCACCGTGGAGAGGTCCTCTTAAAGAACCAATCGCAGCAACAACACATGAATGAATATCTGACATCGTTGAAGCACAGACCCTTCCAGTAAACGTAGATGCATTAAATTCATGCTCTGCATATAAAATAAGAGAAACATCCATGACCCTTCTATGAAGGTCAGATGGGGTCTTTCCATGAAGAATATGCAAGAAATGTCCTGCCATTGTTTCTTCATCATTCACTAAGTCGATATCAGCTCCCTCATGAGAAAATTTATACCAGTAGGTAACAATTGATGGCATTGTAGCTATCATTCTATTGATAGAATTTAACTGATTTGAGAAATCCCCTTCTGGCTCTAGGTTACCCAGCATTGATGTACCTGTTCTCATGACATCCATAGGGTGCGCTGATGCTGGTATCTTTTGAAGGACTTCCTTTAAGGCTAATGGAAGATCTCTTTGATTTTTTAGTAAAGATTTATATTCAGATAGTTCAGATGCATTAGGTAGCTTGCTATACAAGAGCAAGTAGGCAACTTCTTCAAATGTAGCTTTTTCAGCTAGCGTCTCAATCTTATGGCCCCTATATGCCAAGCCTTCAATTTGACCGACAGTAGATAGCGATGTTTCACCAGCCACTTGTCCTCTAAGTCCAGCACCTTCTAATTTTTTTACCATTGTTATCCCCTTATTCTAAAAATTATTTGTTGTATAAGTCGTCGAGCTTTTCCTCGAAACTATGATAGTTCAATCGATCATAGAGTTCTTCTCGGGTCTGCATTATATCCAAGAGACCATCTTGTGTCCCGTCTTTGGCAAGTGAAATATAAATTTTTTCTGCTGCTTTACTCATTGCTCTAAATGCTGTTAATGGAAATAAAACCATATCAACACCCACATCACCAAGTTGATCTTTTGTAAATAACGGAGTCTTTCCAAATTCTGTAATATTTGCCAGTAATGGAGTTTTTATATGCTGTTTAAAAGTTTTATATTCTTCTAATGATGTTGCTGCTTCTAAAAATATACCATCAGCACCTTGCTCGACATAGGCTGACGCCCTATCAATTGCTGCATTTATACCTTCAGATGCTATTGCATCAGTTCTTGCCATTAAGAAAAAAGATTCATCATGCCTTCCATCGACAGCTGCTTTAATTCTATCTTGCATTTCTTCTGAGCTAACTAAAGATTTGTTTGGTCTATGGCCACACCTTTTTTGAGATATCTGATCTTCCATGTGAACAGCTCCAGCACCAGCATCTATCATTTCTTTAATTGTTCTAGAAATATTAAATGCCCCACCCCAGCCAGTATCTATGTCGACAAGTAATGGCAGGGAAGAAGCATTTGAAATTCTTCTTACGTCTATTAGAACATCTTCCATCGTAGTAATTCCTAAATCTGGAATACCGTAAGATGCAGCAGCAACGCCACCTCCAGAGAGATATAAGGCCTTATGACCAGATTGTTCAGCTAATATTGCTGAGTACGCGTTTATAGCTCCGGGAATAACAAGAGGATTGTTTTCTGCTAGAGCTTGTCTAAATTTTTTGCCTGATGACATAGCTGATGATTATAAGGCATTGAGGGTTTGATTCCCAAATTTCGAATTAACTATAGAATTTTATACCTCTAATAATTCTATCTTTGTCATTCTTTTGTCTCCACCTATTTGTATCTCTTAGGCTGTAAACACATCCACAATATTCCTGTTGGTAGAATTCCTCTCTTTTAGAAATTTCAATCATACGAGATGCACCACCCTGCTTCCTCCAATTAAAATCCCAATATGTAACATCACTATATCTTTCTGCAGACCTGGTTCCAGATGCATTAATTTGATTCATATCTTTCCATCTAGATATGCCCAAAGTTGTAGCATAGACTCCAAAATTATTCTCCTGAGCAAACAGAGCAGATCTCTCAAATCTCATATCAAAGCATTCGGTACATCTTGCTCCTCTTTCAGGCTCATCCTCCAGACCTTTAACTCTTTCAAACCAATTATCTTTATCGTAATCACCATCAATGCTTTCGAACCCAAGCTTATCGCAAAATCTTTTATTTTCATTTTTACGAATCTCATATTCTTCCTTAGGATGAATATTCGGATTATAAAAGTACACCGTAGTGTCTATGTTTGATGCGGCTAAGGCCTCCATAACCTCTCCTGCGCAAGGAGCACAGCAACTATGGAGTAATAACTTAGTATTTTCTTCAGGCATTTGAAGCTTAGGTCTATCGTAATTCTTAAGCTTTAGATGGTCAGTCATTTTACAAACAAGGAGTTCTCTTTAAGTGCATTTTCTAAATCTAAATAATTATCAAATGATTGAATTTCAGGATATGCAGATGAAATTTTTTCAGGGGCATTAATAAAAAAGCCTTTTTCAGCAACATCAAACATTTGAATATCATTATAAGAATCTCCAGCTGCAAGGCATCTATAACCCATCGATTGAAAACCTTGAATAGCTTGTTTTTTTGCTTGTTCGTGGCGAAGTCTATATGAAATTACCTTATCGTCTTTGACTTCAAAGTTATGACATAACAACAAAGGAAATCCCATTTTTTTCATAAGTGGTTTAGCTATCTCATGAAAAGTATCCGAAAGAATAACGACTTGAAAATTTTCTCTAACTGCTAGTAAAAAATCTTCGGCGCCTGAAAGTAAATCTAATTGAGATGAAGCTTTTTGAATATCTGAAAGTTTTAAACCATGATCACTCATAACTTTTAACCTGTAATCCATTAGCTCTGAGTAGCTTGGAATATCTCTTGTGGTTTTATTAAAATCTTCAATGCCTGTATTGTGAGCAACTTGCTCCCATATCTCTGGGGTAAGTGTTCCTTCCATATCAAAACATACTATTTCCATTTTTATACCTTTAACTTATTTATTTTTTATGCCGTATGGAACATGTCCTGATGCAGTGCTTTTCATGGCCTCTATGATATGTTTTTTTTGATCATCAAAAAAGATATCTGCTTGAAAAGATTTAAGAAAATGCTGCTTTGACATGCCGCCAAGAAATAGAGATTCGTCAATTCTAACCCCCCACTCCCTTAGAGTCTTAATTACTCTTTTATCTGATGGAGCCGATCTGGCAGTCACTAAGGCAGTCCGGATTGGGCAATCATTTATATCAAAGTCGTTTTGAATCTTATTTAAGGCAACTAAAAATGACTTAAAAGGCCCTTCTTTTAAAGCAGTAGTTGCCATTACCTCATTCTCAATAAAAGCATCTAGACCTTCTTCATGGAATACTTTTTCAGAGTCATCTGAGAAAATAACAGCATCACCATCAAAAGCTATTTTTAACTGTCCACCGTTTAAAGTTGATTTTTCATCACCCTCTCTAGAGATAATTGTAGCTGCAGCAACATTACTTTCTATGGCCAATTTCACATCCTCCATGCTGCTGGATAGAAATAAATGTACACCAAAATCTTTTACGTACCTATGCGGGCTCTCTCCACCACAAAAGGCAGCCCTGCTAATATCTAAACCATGAGCTTCAATAGAGTTTCTTATTCTTAAACCAGTATCTGATGTGTTTCTTGATAAAAGAATAACTTCGATCCTTTTTTCATCCTTATAAAGAGTATTAATTTGAAGAATTTTCTTAACCAAGTTAAATGCTTCACCAGGCTCAAGCGTCTTATCCTCATTTGCAATCTGGTAGTCTCGATATGAATCTAAACCTTCTTTTTCATATATTTTATGACTTTCATCTAAGTTAAATAAAGCTCTAGAAGAAATTCCTATTATTAATTTTGATTCTTCTTTTGTCATAATTTTTCTTGATATTAGAAGTTACTTGCTATTATACTGTATATATATTCAGTATAATTAGAAATATTATGAAAGACATAACATCCCAACAAGCGAAAGTACTTAATTGTATTCAACTTTACATTAAGAAAACAGGCTTTCCTCCAACAAGGGCTGATATTTGTCGTGAATTAGGATTTAAATCTCCAAACTCTGCTGAAACACATTTAAGAGCATTGGAAAAAAAAGGCTTTATTTCAATTGAGAGCGGAACATCAAGAGGAATAGCAATTAATAATCCAGAAACTTCAGAAGAAGATCTGGGCTACCCAATCATTGGCTTGGTAGCTGCTGGCTCGCCAACTCTTGCAACAGAAAATATTGAAAAAAATGTTAACTGCCCTAAAGGCTTTTTCGGCTCAAATTTTGATTATTTTTTAAGAGTTAAAGGATTAAGCATGAAAGATGCTGGGATTATGGAAGATGACCTTATAGCAGTCAAAAAAACTCAAGATGTTAAGAATGGGGATATTGTTATCGCAAGGATAGATGATGAAGTTACTGTAAAATACTTCCATAGACATTCTCCAAGTATTATCCACCTTCAGCCTGCTAATAACGATTTTTCAGATATAGAAGTTAATTTAGAAGAAACAGAATTATATATTGAAGGCAAAAGTATAGGCCTAATTAGAGAAAACTAATGCAGGATAACTGGCTTTTTGGCTAGATTCTCTTTCTGACTTTCAAAGAATTCATCAACATCGTTAACATTTCCACTCACACTTTCTATACCAGCTCTTATCATCTCTTTTGCTACTGTTAACTCTTGGCCTTGAAGAAATTCCTTAGATTCTTTCGAAAAATCAATCTTAACGATTGGATTTTCATGATCATCTGATCTTCTTAAGACTATAGAACCATCTGGAAGTTGCGCTAACTCTAGGTAATTTGACATATTTTTCTCCATTTTATTAGCTTAACACTCATCCAAAGTTTTTCGAAGTAAGAGCGTAAACCTTTTATAACTATCTAGTATCGAAATATATTTTTTCAAGTTACTTGATTGATTAGAGGTAATTAAAGAGTCATTAACTGGGGTAAGTAATTTATCTTTTGCATTGTAAAAATCAAAGATAAAACCATCAGGCTGTTCTTCTTTAAAGATAATGTTTTTCAATGAGGGCTCGAGACCTAACTTATTCCATTTTGCTTGCGTGTTAAGAGATCCAGCATTGGGTAAATCTATACCCGACTGATTTAAAATACTATCAGCTAAGTAATCAAAGCTTTTCTCCAAAGAAAGAAAGAATAGAAACTGATTTGTTATGTCCAGATCAGACTTGTTAAATGTTAGTTTAGAAAAAATTTCTTCAGATATGTCTAAATATAAATTAACTAATTCTTTTGAATCCACTAACTTTTAAGGTTTTGCACCCATTCCCCATTATCGAATAGAGCTGTCCATTTAGTCTTCTTACCATCTTTTTCTGAAGCCAGATAATGAACATCTTCTGTTTTGTTATATCTAATCACATAGGGATTTCCATCTCTATCTTTTTCAGGAGCGCTTATTAAATATGAATGCTTATTTGTGTCCGGAAGGTATCTGCAAGCTTCTGATATCTCTTGATCTAGATTATTAATCTCAGTAACTTTTGGTGCTCTAGTTTCTCTATTTTTTGGATACTTACTTGCTGCTAAGAACAGCCCTTTCATGCTATCTCTTAATAAATAATGATCTTCACACTTCAGACAAGCTAAGTCAGGTAATGAAATTGGTTCCATAGTCAAAGGTTTTGGCTCGCCATTTCTTTGAAGAGCTCTGGTTGTTCCACAATTATCGTTTAAACATCCAAAATATTTACCAAACCTACCTGTCTTTAACTGCATCTCTGCACCGCATTTGTGACAATCTAGAACAGGACCATCGTATCCTTTTATTTTAAATAGACCATCTTCAATTTCAAAGCCCGAACAGTCTGGGCTTTTCCCACATATGTGGAGTTTTCTATTTTCATCTATTAGATAGTTATCCATGCTTGTATCGCATGTACCACATCTCTTTTTAATTAGAAGATTTTCTACTTCCTCTTGGTCGTCTACACTGATAGCCTCATCGCCAGGTATTAGGTTGAGAGTTTTCTTACACTTATCATCACCTTCATTTTGATATCCTGAGCAGCCCAAGAAAACACCGTTAGATGCATTTCTTATAACCATATGATTTGATGAGCAATCAGGGCAGACAATGTCTGTATCGGTTGGCTCATTTGTTCTCATTCCATTATCTTCATCGGATGCAGAAATTAAATCATTTTGAAATGCTTTATAGAAATTATCTAGAACACTTTTCCAATCTAAGTCACCACTAGCAACTTTATCTAAATTATTTTCAAGGTTAGCAGTAAAGTCGTAATCCATAATGTCATCGAAACTTTCTTGAAGTCGCTCTGTGACTATGTGACCAATTTTTTTTACAAAGAATCTTCTGTTTTGAATTTCAACATAACCTCTATCTTGGATAGTAGAAATAATATTTGCATAAGTAGATGGTCTTCCTATGCCTTTTTTCTCTAGCTCTTTGACCAATGCTGCTTCTGAAAATCTTGCAGGTGGTTTGGTAAACTTTTGGTCTAAATTTAATTTCTCTAAAGTAAGTTGTTCTCCCTCAGATAGCGGAGGAAGAATATCTTCATCACCATCAGTTGAGCTACTTTTCGAGATTTTAGTATAACCATCGAAGACCACCTCTCTTCCTTTGGCAGAAAAGACATATTCATCTATAAAAATTTTAGCAGAAGTTGATAAATACTCAGCATCAGGCATTTGACTGGCTATATATTGCTGCCATATAAGTGTGTATAACCTTCTCTCCTCTTCTGAAGCGATTATAAGATCATTAGAAGTAACGAATGCATTGGTAGGCCTTATAGCCTCATGAGCCTCTTGAGCATTTTCAGTGCTTGAATATATTCGAGGTGCATTGGTAAGATACTGTTCTCCGATTTTATCTCCAATATAATTTCTGGCATCTTGAATAGTTTCTTTACTTAAACTGGGAGCGTCTGTTCTCATGTAGGTTATGTGACCAGCTTCATAAAGTTTTTGAGCCACTCTCATTGTTCTCTTAACAGTAAAGCTTAATTTAGTACTAGCAGCTTGCTGCAAGGTAGATGTAATAAAAGGAGCCCTTGGTTTAATCTTAACTGGCTTCTTAGTAATTTCATTTATTTTTAAATCAGAGGAATCAATTAGTAATTTAATTTTTTCAGCTTCATCTTTTTGCAACAATGGATCTGACTTTTTTCTATTAAGAGAGAAGAAGATATTATCTTTCGAGAGATTTAAAAGATTCATGGAAATTTCCCAATATTCTTCTGGAATAAATTCTTGAATTAATCCCTCTCTTTCATCAAGAACTCTTAAAGCTACAGACTGAACTCTTCCAGCTGAAAGACCTCTTGCAACTTTTTTCCATAATAATGGAGATAATTCAAAACCTATTACCTTATCTAAAAACCTTCTAGCTCTATATGCCTTAACAAGATCTAGATCAATTTCTTTAGGATCAGCGAAAGACTCTAAAATAGCCGATTTAGTAATTTGATTAAACCTAACTCTTGAGTATGTATATTTTTCTGGTCCAAGCGCTTCTTTTAAATGCCAGGCAATAGCCTCCCCCTCTCTATCAAGATCGGTCGCAAGATATATATGATCAACTTGTTTTGCTGCCTGCCTGAGAGACTTAACAACTTTCTCTTTCTCAGGAATTATTTGCCAATCTGCAACCCATCCATTATCTGGATCAATTCCCATTCTTCTTATTAGCCTACTTCTCTCGTTAATTGCTTTTAATTTCTTTTTTTCCTCTGGACTTATATCTTTAGGAATAGTTGAACGTTTTGAGGTTGATGCTTTTTTAGGAAGATCCCTGATATGACCGACACTTGATTGGACAATATAATCACTACCCAAGTATTTTGAAATAGTCTTTGCTTTTGCAGGTGACTCAACGATTACAAGTGATTTAGTCATAATTTAATTCAGCTCCTAAATAAAGGAAAACATCAGTTGATTACTATTTACAAGATAAACTTAAAAACTCTTTAAAGCACTTAGAATTTTCTTTAACTCGTCTAGGCCCTCTTTTTCACTCCAAAGAAAAGCTATAGATGAGTTAGAAAAAATTATCTCATGAATGCAAAAAGATATTTTTTTTAACTTATCATTTACGCCATCATACCCATCTGAATATTTAAGCTTGAGAGGAGAATACAAAATTAAATCATCTTTGTCTCTAATAAAATGTGCATCTTTTAAATTAGACGTATTTTTTAT
>CAJXAZ010000010.1 GCA_913050015.1 uncultured Gammaproteobacteria bacterium | reverse complement strand
CTTAGCCTGATGCTTTGAAAGTGGTAGACCCGAATGGACTCGAACCATCGACCTCCGCAATGTCAATGCGGCGCTCTAACCAAAACTGAGCTACGGGTCTATAAAAGAAAAAGTATTATACAGAATTTTTAATAGATGGTGATATCCAATAATCAGGTAAAAAAATTATATATTGGCAATAAAGTTAAATTAGATGAAAAAGTATTATAAATAGTATTGATAATACTTTATAAATATATATAATAATGATTCAGTCAGCTTCTTCTCCCCCCTATTTGATTTTGCTGACTACCAAAATGGAGAGCTAACGCTCTCCATTTTTCTTTTATACCTTCCTCATTGATTCAATCTTTTGCTTTGTAGCCTTAAGGATAGTCTGCTCTTCCTCTCCATCCATTTCATCTAGTAACTTATCAATCTCAGTCAATGACTTATCAACAGAGCCCCATAGACCATCAGTGTCAGATCTTTCATTAATTAAGTCCTGGTATCTCACTGAGACATCCTCGGGAACTTCACTTGGGTATTGATAGCAAATAATTCTTTCAGCAAATAATCTCAACCTATCATCGCTAAAATTTCTAGAAATCTTAATCAAATGAGCTGGATCATCTGTTATGTGAAACTCTTGCATCAAGTCCTTATCTCTATTAGATGGAAATCCACCGGAATAAATAGTTCCTTCAATAAATTCAGACTCAGGAAAATCCATCATCCTGTCTTCCATAGCTTGAGAAACTTTTGATTGGAAGTCTTTATTCGAGCGAACTATATCAGCCCTTCTTTGGAGTTCAGAAAATTCCATATCAAAAGCATCAGGATTAGTAAGAAGCTTATGAGAGCAAATTGGGATAGTTTTATTAATTTTATATTTCTTCAAGGGCCCATCTCTGCCCTTTGCTTTAACTAATTTATTAATTTCAGTGAAATCTAAATCTAAAATATCATCAGGGTCGTAGCTTAGATCATAGAACACTATCTCATTTGGCCTACTAGCATCACCGCCACACATAACAACAGGATATCTAAAAGTATGTCTTCTGTGTATCTCGCCAAGTGCCAAGAAGTCATCAGAGTAAAGAAGATTCTTAACTCCAGGCTTTGTAGAAATATCTACAAATGATTGGAATACTTCAGGAAGTTTTTCATTAATAATCTTACACATTTCAATCATAAGATTGCAGTCGGCAATAGCATCATGAGCATCACCTGCATCAATGCCATGCTCTAGAGCTAGATGTTCTAGCTTATAACTAATACCAGGCCCTCCTTCAAAAAGAGGCATGGATATCTCATCTGAAAAAAACGCAGCAATGTTATGAATCATTAGCATTAAATCCAATCTTCCATTACCGTTGGTATTCGTCGTATATGGCTCTAATAAATTCCAGAAAAACTGTCTTCTAACTAACTCCTCATCAAAAGCATGTCCATTATAAGAAACAAAAATTGCAGGATTTTTTGCAGACCATTGCTTCCACTGCATCTGCAGGTCTTTCATCATTTGATAATGAGAAACATTGGAATTAAAGAGATCTATCTTTTTATTTGTTAGCATCGCTCTAGGTGCAGGTATTACCCAAGGCAATGGAGCACAGCTAATATTCTGCTCTCCTAGAGCGTTAAGATTTCCATCAGTAAGAACCGATCCACATTGAAGAATCTGACTGAAATCTCTCTGTATCCCAGTCGTTTCAGTATCGTAGAATATTAAATTATTGTCGTTTGACACCTATGTAATTTAACTTCTAGCGATATGAGAAGATTCTACTGAAGAGTCTTTCACCATATATTTGCCAAGCTCATGTCTTGCAACAGCTCTTCTGTGAACTTCATCTGGGCCATCAGCCAGTCTAAGAGTTCTCATGGAAGCATACATCTGAGCAAGAGGATATACCTGAGAAACTCCAGCTCCGCCGTGCATTTGAATAGCTCTATCAATAATATCGCAGCAAACATTTGGAGCCACAACTTTAATTTGTGCAATTTCACTAGCAGCAACTTTATTGCCTACTGTATCCATCATATGAGCAGCTTTTAAAGTTAACAGCCTTGCTTGATCAATTTCAATTCGTGAATTTGCAATAATATCCATGTTTCCACCGAGTTGAACTACAGGCTTCCCAAAAGCAGTTTTTTGCATTCCGTGTTTACACATCATTTCTAGAACTCTTTCCGCAAGCCCAATTGCTCTCATGCAATGATGAATTCTGCCAGGTCCTAATCTACCTTGAGCAATTTCAAAGCCTCTACCCTCGCCCAATAAAAGATTTTCTTTTGGAACTCTTACATTTGTAAATTTAATATGGCCATGTCCATGAGGCGCATCGTCATATCCAAACACATGCATCATTTTTTGTACTTCAATACCTTCAGCATTCATTGGAACTAAAATCTGAGACTGACGTTGATGTCTGCCATTATCAGGATTTGTTACGCACATAAAAATTAAGATTTCACATCTTGGATCTCCAGCACCTGAAGTCCACCATTTTTCGCCGTTAATTACATACTCATCGCCATCAAGCACAGCTGAAGAAGCAATATTAGTAGCATCTGAAGAAGCCACCCCTGGTTCAGTCATTGCAAATGCAGAACGAATATCTCCATTTAATAATGGCTTAAGATACATTTCTTTGTGCTCTTCATTGCCGTATCTTTCTAGAACTTCCATATTCCCTGTATCAGGTGCAGAGCAATTAAAGACTTCAGAAGCTATTCCATAAGCACCCATTATTTCTGCTAAATGCGCATACTCAAAGTTAGTTAGCCCAGCTCCATTTTTACTTTCAGGTAAAAATAAATTCCACAATCCGGCTGTTTTAGCTTTTGCTTTCATTTCCTCCATGATTGGAGGTATTGTCCATTTACCATTCTCATCTTTTGATTGCTTATGATATAAATCTTCATTATGAGCAACTTCTTTTTGGATAAAGTCTTTAACTCTATCTATTAAATCTTGTGCAACCGGTCTTACTTCAGCTATCATTTTTGATTCCCCTTTATATTCATGTCTAAGAAACTAATATAAGTTCTATGAATAATGCTATTATTATGTATCTTTATAATAGCTTTATGTTGCTAACAAATCTATATTAAAAATGATCAGATTTAGAGACATTTTGCACAAGGGGTTTTGGTTATGAAAATTAGTTCTTTCGATTTAAATTTATTTGTGATACTTAATGCTATCTACACTGAGGGAAGCCTCACAAAAGCAGCTCATGTTGTAGGAATTACTCAGCCAGCTGTAAGTAACGCCCTTTCAAGATTAAGAGAAAAATTTAACGATGAGCTGTTTATTAGAACTGGATCTGGAATGGTTCCAACTCAAAAAACTGAAAATATAATCTCTGATATACAAGGTGCACTTTCTCTAATGCAACAAAGCGTTAATGAACCGGATACCTTTGATCCAATAGTCTCAAATAGAAGTTTTAAATTATCTTTAGGGGATATATCTGAAGGGAGAGTTCTTCCCTATCTAATGCAAGAAGTATATAAAAATGCTCCTAATATTTCAGTTGGAAGCTATGGCTATAACAGAAGCGATCAAGTACATGCTCTTTCTACTAATAATTTAGATTTTGTTGTTGATCCTGTAATCCCAGCTTCTGATGAAATAAATTCTTATAAAGTCTTTGAAGATGATTTCGTTGTCGCTCATAGAGATGGCCATCCTCTTTCAAAAATAGCCGATGTAACGATGGATGACATTCTTGCCCAAAGATATCTAAATGTTTCAGCTAGAAAAAGAGGCCTTCATTTGATTGATATAGAGCTTGATAAGCTTGGCTCAAGAAGAGATGTAGCCCTTAGATGTCAGCATTTTCTTATTGCACCCCCAATCATTAGATCAACTGATCTTGCAATAATGGTTACTAGAAGTTTTGCAAAGATCCATGAACTTCCTTTTGTTGAGATACCTGCAGAGATACCTACAATGGAATATTTTCTTATTTGGCACAAAAGCGATGAAGGGGATGGCGGTCATTTATGGATGAAAGATCTGTTAATAAAAGCTTTCGAAAAAGCTAAAAAACATTAAGTAATTTTTTATAAGTAAATATCGAACCTTGTCGATTTACCCTTTACCTGATAGTTAATATTTTTATCTAATTGATCAGCCTTTATTGGCCTCTTTAGGATAATTTTTTTATAGTCTAATTTTTTAAACTCATCAAATAACTCATCTGCTCTATCTTTAATATTCTCTAAATCTAGCAATCCTCTTATAGAGTTTATATTTCCAGATCTCAAAATATTTTTTTTGACCTCTGGATAAAGCGGATCAAGGTATACAACATCAATATCCTTATATTTCTCATACACATCCAATGAGTCGCCGTTAATAAAAGTTAGGTTTTTAAGAAATGGGAGCTCATTCTCTGCCCTTTTACATGCATCTTGAACTAATAAATGCAGTATTTTACTTTGCTCACATGCCACAACACTATGTCCAAGAGATAAAAAGATTATTGAATCAGATAGCAGTCCTGCTGTTGCATCAAATATTGTTAATGCATCTTTAGACTTGCCTAATGTTTTTTTTAAAAGAGTTTCATGATCTGCTCGTTTCAATCTCCAGCCCATTGGTCCAGAAAGAAAATCGACATGAAGTATGTTTAAGAGATTAGTAGCATCTTCTATGAAATAGAACCCCCTTTCATCGAATCCTACGAAAGATCCCGAAGATGGATGCTTGCTAACCAGATTTAGGTCATAGTTTTTTACTATTTTTTCTAGGCCTTCGATTTGCAATGATTCACTTATATAAAGATTCACGCTCATATAAGTGATAACAAGATAACGCCCAACCCAAGCCTATACAAAACAAAAGGATACATCCCTATTCTCTCAGCAAAGAGTAAAAAATACTTAATGGTGAAGAAAGCAAAAAACATTGAGACAAGAAAGCCGATTATCAATGAAAGACTATTGAGGTATACATCAGAATTAACAACATCTAACAACAAGAAAACTAAAGCGCCTAAAATTGTAGGAATTCCCAGCATAAAAGAAAATTTTGATGCATCTTTTAAACTTAAGCCAATAAACAGAGCTGCAGTAATAGCAGTTCCTGATCTTGATGCACCTGGAAGTAATGCAAAAACTTGAAAACATCCAATGAATATTGCCCCAGCGATAGTTAAGGTAATTAATTTCTTACTATGGGTATTGAATTTGTAAGCCAGTAATAATAAGAATGCAAAGATAAGATTCATCCAAGCAATACTCTGAATACCAAAGATTCTTTGCTCTATAAGATCAGAGGCAAAGAAACCTACAATAACTACTGGTATTGTTGCCAAAATTAACAAAAGAGCTAGCCTTCTGTCATTGGCTAGTAATTCATCTTTAACAAAAAAAGATTTAGTCATATTGATTAAATCTAAGCGAAAGAAAAATATAACGGCAACAAGTGTTCCTGCGTGAACAGCTATATCAAAAGGTAGGCCTAAATCATCAGATCCAAAAAGCAGAGAAGGAAATAGCAGGTGTGCTGAACTTGATACTGGAAGAAACTCTGTAAGCCCCTGTATTAGGCCTAAAATCAAACTTAATAGTAACTCACTCATTTATCTTTTTATACTGAGTATCAATGGCATATACGGGATTGGCATCATCAGGATCAAAGGCCTTCCGATCAAAGCCAGAGTTTTCAAATTGTTGTTTTGCAGCCATTGCAATCTTGTCTGCATGAGCGCCCTCATGCTCTTCAGCAAGAACTGCAACCAAGGGCTTATCAAGAGCAACAGTTACAGCCTTTAAATAAGTTGCGACACTTCTTGTTGCTGTATAAGAGTTTTCAGAATTAGCATAAGCAAACAAATCAATATCATCTAATTGAAATATTTTTTTATGGCCAATGTTTGAAAGAAGCTGATTCCAATTAGGCCTATCTTTTCTTTCATGCTTACTGGAAAAAGAAATTACATCCTTATCAAGCATTACGCATACTGATGTCTGATCACCAGAACTATCAATTGCAAGAATATTCATCAATACTAAATCTGGTCCTCAATACTCTTAAAGACCTCTTCAACCTTATGTTCACCATTAACTGTGAAATAGTTAAGATCACTTTTAGATGACTCTTCTATATAAAAATTAGTAAGGGGTTTTGTCTGATCATGGTAAACCTCTAGTCTTTTTAAAACTGTCTCTGGCTTATCATCCTCTCTTTGGATAAGAGATTCTCCTGAGATATCGTCTATACCCTCAACTTTAGGTGGGTTATAGGTGATGTGATAATTTCTTCCCGATCCTGGATGCACTCTTCTTCCAGACATTCTATTTACAATAACCTCGTCTTGAACCGTTATTTCAATCACGTGAGTAAAATTAATGCCCATATCAGCTAGCTGTGATGCCTGGCCAAGTGTTCTTGGGACTCCATCAAATAATGATCCGTTTACGCAATCTGGTTTAGTTAGCCTATCTTCAATTAAAGAGCCTATGATTTCATCAGAAACTAGGCCTCCAGTATCAAGTATATTTGATACCCTTTTACCTAAATCGCTTCCAGATGCTACTGCCTCACGCAACATGTCACCGGTACTAATCTTTGGAATATTACAGAGTTCGCAAATCAAATCAGCCTGAGTTCCCTTTCCAGCTCCAGGAGGTCCCAATAAAATAATATTTTTCATATTTCTAATATAGCAAATGCTATTGCATAGTTTTTTTCGTCTGCAAGACTAACATGGCTTTTTGTAATCCCCAAATCTGCTAGTAATTTTTTTAGACCATCTAATGCGTTAAAAACTGGCTTTCCGTTACCATCTCTGAGAATTTCTATATTTTCAAACATGACAGGTGATGACATTCCAGTTCCAAATGCTTTTGAAATCGCTTCTTTGCCTGCAAATTGCTTTGCTAGATAGATAATTTTTTTTGGTTCAACAAGATTGGTGAATATAGCTAGTTCTTTTTCCGACAATATCTTCTCTGCAAACCTCTCTAGATTATCCATTTTTTCTAATCTAGATAAAGTAACGATATCTGTGCCTACTCCGTAGATCATGTTCGAATCCTTTTGAAGATATCTCTACTTGCTAAATCTCTACCATCTAGACAAAAATGAATAGCTGTTTGTGTCAAATGTTTTAAATATTTTTTAGAAACCTTTGATAAATCTCTTGTTCTTATATTGATAATATCTTCACCTGTAAAATTTGAATTACTAGATTCTCTAAATCCTCTTTCAGGTATAAAAGAATAGTTTTTACTTGGCTCTATGCCTTCATTTCTATCAATCTCATTTTCAAAATCCAAACCATAACCGAGCATATCCAGTAAATCTAATTCGAAATGTCGCAAAGTAAGCTCTAGATCATTCTCAGCCAATACCTGACTTAAAAAAGATTCATACAAAATAAATAAATCTTCTTGGGCTGCGCCCTTGGGAAGCAATCTCATAAGAAGCTCATTGATATAAAGAAGGCTATAACTCTTTTTAGTAAAATTATTACTAGAGTCAGAAAAATCTCTATCTATATTGGTTAGGGTTTTAAGATCTGATCTTCCAGAGCAGGTAAATTTTAACTTAGTAAAAGGTGCCAAATATCCAAAAAACTTTGATTTAGGTTTTTTAGCTCCCCGAGCCATGAGAGACATCTTCCCGTTCTTTCTACTAAATACTTCTGCTATTACGCTTGTTTCGCCATAAGCTCTTTGATGAAGAAGGAAACACTCATCCCATTCACTAGGACTCATAACTTCCGCCAACACCTAGACTTTGTATATAGTCTGAGTCGGTATTCCAGTTCTTTTTAACTTTTACCCATGTTTTTAAAAATACTTTTTTTCCGAAGTATTCTTCAAGTTCAATCCTTGCTTGCTGTCCAATTTTTTTGAGAGTTCCTCCACCCTTGCCAATAACTATTTGCTTTTGGCTGTCCCTTACCACATAGATAACCGAATGAATTTTTATAATAGATTCTTCATCTTCTAATAACTCAACCTGAACAAAGGTATCATGAGGAAGTTCGTCACCGAGCATTCTGATGATCTTCTCCCTTATTAACTCTGTAATCATAAACAAATCTTTATGCGCGCCCTGAATTCCCTCTTCTCCATATATATGATCATTCTCTGGAAGGTATTTTTGTATCAGAGTTTCAAGCTCAACTATTCCTTCATTGTTGAGTGCAGAGATTGGGATAATATCTAAAAAATTATATTCCTTCGCAAGCCTAGCCATCATTGGTAAAAGCTTATTCTTATCATCAACTTGATCAACTTTATTAACAACACATATTACCTGTGATCCGGCTTCCTTTAGCTTTTGAAGAACAGACATATCTTGCTCGTCCAGAGTAAGTCTTTGAACAACAAAAAGAATGATATCAGAGTCATCGATTAGACTTTGAGCAGATCGATTTAATACTTTATTCATGACTTTTGGCGATTTAATATGCATACCCGGGGTATCAGCAAAGATCATCTGTTTATTTTCTACTGTTTTAATTCCTAGAATATTATTTCTTGTCGTTTGAGATTTTCTAGAAGTTATTGAAACCTTCTTGCCTAGAATATGATTAAGAATCGTTGATTTACCAACATTAGGCTTTCCAATTATTGATATGTATCCGCAATAACTTTTAGTCATTTGATCCTTTGATATGTATAAGTGCTAACGAGGCAGCATCAGTCTCTGCAGATTGCTTGGATGGCCCTGAGGCTTTAAAAGTATTACCTTCAAATTCAATACTGCAATTGAAACCAGCATTCGTGTCTTCAATCAAATATTTCGGCAGTTCTAATTTCATAGATTGGAGTAACTCCTGGAGTTCTGTTTTTGAGTCTTTAAATTCAGTATCAGCTGAAAGAGAAAGTAACTCTTCATTAAATATACTTAAAGTAATCATATTAACCTGATCCCATCCGGAATCGAGGAAAATTGAACCAATTAATGCCTCAAAAGCATCTTCTAAAATTGAGTTTTTTCTATCACTCGAGAGGTTTGCAGTTCCTTTGGATAGCTTTATATAATCATCCAAGGATAGCTCTAATGCTTTTTTTGTTAAAGATTCTGCTTTTACCAAATGAGCTCTCATCCTAGTAAGTAAGCCTTCTTTTTCATTGGGGAACTTAAGGAATAAGTACTGAGCTATAACAGAGTTAAGTATAGAATCACCTAAAAACTCAAGCCTTTCATTGTTATGTTTGTTATCAAAGCTTTTATGAACAAAGGCAAGTTCTAGTAATTGAATGTTTTTAAAATTATAGGAAATATTTTCTTGTAACAACTTGTAGGGCATTAATTAATCTTACCAGTTCGAGAGAAAGATGGGATACATGCCCAACACTCCCATGTCATAAATAAATAGTCAGCCTTTCCAAAAAAGTTTTCTCTTGGAACAAAGCCAACGTCCTTAGTGCTGTCATTTGAATTATCTCTGTTATCGCCCATAACAAAGTAATGGCCTCTAGGAACTGTCCATTCTGAAGGGTACTGAGTATTTTGACCTCTAATGTTTCTAGTTAGGTAGTCCGCTTCACCATGATTCTCAAAGTAAAAATCTACAACCACATCTATTTCTTTAATGGTTATTACTCCAGAGCTATCCCTATATCTTCTTGTTATTGTCTCTTCTTCGGTTTTATGAAAATTCTTCTTTATAGGAGTTCCATTAATAAAAATTTGCTTATTTACCACTCTTACAGAATCGCCAGGTTTTCCAATCAACCTTTTGACATAGGGAACTGGATTATGAGGAGGTATAAAGACAACAACGTCGCCATAGCTAGGGTTACTATCGAGGGCAAAGGGTTTTCCAATTCTATTTATCTTAGTACCGTAAGAATGCTTATTTACAAGTAAAAAATCTCCATCTTTTAACCCTGGAAGCATTGAACCAGAGGGTATCTGATACGGCTCATATATAAAAGTTCTTAAAACAAATATTAAGAATATAGGGATAAAATATCCTCTGGATGAGGTAATAATCGTACTGTTTTTAAGGAGTATTCCTATAAGTAGGACTATTAAAGCAATGATAGAGCCTATAAATAGAATGATTCCTAGATCGCCAGCATTAAGAAATATACTGACAAGCATTAAAAGACCAAAAATCGTTGAAATAGTTGAAAGATTTTTAATTAAAAACGTATCCTCAACACCTTCACTCTTGACCGTATGTATTATCCAGTAAATCAAACAAGAAGACATTCCAATTATTGAGATAATAAACAAGGGATCAGACAACATCTTATTCTCCAGATTTGAAATAGTTCAAGAAGGCATCCTGTGGAATTGAAACTTTTCCAAATTGCTTCATCTTCTTTTTTCCATCTTTCTGCTTTTCAAGAAGTTTTTTCTTTCTACTAATATCACCACCATAACACTTAGCAGTAACATTTTTTCTAAGCGCTTTAACGGTTTCCCTAGAAATTATCTTTGCCCCTAATGCTACTTGAATAGGGACATCAAACATTTGTCTTGGAATTAATTTTTGTAAATTTGCAGCAATCTCTCTTGCCTTTTGGTTTGAGAACGACTTGTGAACTATCATTGATAGAGCATCAATCTTTTGATTGTTAATTAAGATATCTATTTTTGTTAAATCTGATTTTATAAAGCCGATCAGGTTGTACTCAACAGATGCAAATCCTTTTGTAGAGGATTTAATTTGATCAAAGAAATCGACAATAACAGCAGAAAGAGGCATCTCAAATACTATAGATACTTGATTACCAAAATAAGTCATATCTTTCTGTATACCCCTTTTTCCAGTACATAGTGTGATTACATTCCCAACATACTCACTAGGAGTAATGATTGTAGTTGTGGCTATAGGCTCTCTAATTTCCTCAATATCATTGGAGGGCGGAAGTTGAGACGGATTGTCACATTTCAAAATAGTTCCATCATTTTTTAGAACCTCATACTGAACAGATGGAGCTGTAGAGATAAGATCTAGGTCATACTCTCTCTCAAGACGTTCTCTTATAACCTCCATATGAAGAGTTCCAAGAAACCCGCATCTAAATCCAAAGCCCAAAGCATCAGAGACTTCAGGTTCATAGACTAAAGAAGAATCATTTAATATAAGCTTAGAAAGCGCATCCCTAAATCTTTCATAGTCATCTGAACTAACAGTAAACATTGAGGCAAAAACTTTTGGATTTACTTTTTTGAAACCAGCCAATGGTTTAGTGACTTCATCTCCTACTTCAATCAAAGTGTCTCCAACAGGAGCACCTTTGATATTTTTAATACCAGCAACTATATAACCTACCTCACCTGCTGAAAGAGTTTGTTTTTTAACTTTCTTTGGAGAAAAAATACCTATCTCATCAGCATTATGGTTTTGACCAGTAGAGTAAATTTTAAATTTTTGACCTGTTTTAATTGTGCCATTTTTAATCCTTATCAAAGAAACTACTCCAAGATATGAATCAAACCATGAGTCAACAATAAGCGCCTGCAATGGAGCAGAAGGGTCCCCTTCTGGTGGAGGTATATCTAATACCAGCATATCCAAGAGGTCTTCAATACCAACTCCAGTCTTCGCACTTACTAGAGGTGCGGAGCTAGCATTAATACCAATCATATCTTCAATTTCTTTTTTTACTCTTTCCGGTTCAGATTGCGGAAGATCAATTTTATTTATAACAGGAACAACTTCTAACCCTTGCTCTACTGCCGTATAACAGTTAGCAAGTGTTTGGGCTTCGACACCCTGAGAGCCATCAACTACCAGGAGTGCTCCCTCGCATGCTGAAAGTGATCTAGAGACTTCATATGAAAAATCTACGTGACCTGGGGTATCAATAAAATTTAATTGGTACGGCGTTCCGTCTTTGATATATTCGAGTGTCACCGCTTGAGCTTTAATAGTTATGCCCCTTTCACGCTCTATATCCATAGAGTCAAGGATTTGCTCAGACATCTCCCTAGCTGTAAGTCCGCCGCAATATTCTATCAATCTATCAGACAGAGTGGATTTTCCATGATCAATATGGGCTATGACAGAAAAGTTTCTAATATTTTTCATAAAGTGATGCTATTTTACAGGCAAAGAGACCAATAAAGGAGCAAATAAAGTCTTTTTAAATACTAATTAATAGTAATAGACGTTATTAACCTTCCGCCACTTCTAATAATATGAAAAGCTACTTTATTTCCTGAAGAAAACTGCTCTAAAGCATTATCAAAAGAATCAATATCAACAATCTCATATTTCTTTCCTTTGTGCTGGATCATTGTAATAACATCGCCACGAGCTACCTTCCCAGATGCAGGAGAGCCTGGATTTATTCTTGATACAATGACGCCATCTGGCAGTTTAGACATAGCTGGATTATCTCTATCAATCTCAGCAACTTTAAGACCCACAGGGTCTGATGAATTCTGAGATTTTGCAGGAACGAATGATTCTTTATTTACAGGAAGCTCTCCAAGAACAAACTTCAGTTCAATCTCATCGCCATCCCTTATTACTTTTGCACGAGCCTTGGTACCAGGTCTCATTTGTCCAACTACATGAGGTAAGTTGGTGCTGAACTTAATTTCTTTTTTATCAAACTCAATTATTACGTCGCCAGGTATAAGACCTGCAAGATCTGCAGACTCTCCCTCTTCTACATCATTAATGAGAGCACCGTAAGGCTTTTTCATTCCAAGAGCATCAGCTAAATCACTGTCGACTTCACTCATTCTTACTCCAAGGTAGCCCCTTGCAACTTCACCGTTATCAATAATTTGGTCAGCCACATCAACAGCAACATTAATTGGTATAGCAAAAGCCAATCCTTGATAGCCACCACTTCTTGAATATATCTGAGAATTAATTCCAACGACATTCCCATCTAAATCAAATAAAGGCCCACCTGAATTTCCAGGATTAATGGCAACATCGGTCTGTAAAAATGGAACATAGTTACCTATATTATTATTTTGAATACTTCTTCCCTTAGCGCTTACAATCCCAGCGGTAACAGAGAAATCAAAACTAAATGGTGATCCTATGGCAACCACCCAATCACCAACTTTTAACTCATCACTATCCCCAACTCTTACTACCGGTAGATCATCTCCATCAACTTTAAGAACAGCTAAATCTGATAGCTGATCAACACCAATAATTTCTGCAACATACTCCCTTCTATCAGAAAGCGAAACAATAACCTCAGTAGCATCTTCAACAACATGGTAATTAGTTAAAATATAATTATCCTTAAGAATAAAACCCGAACCATAAGATACTGCTTCTCTCTTTTTTTGAGGAGCTTCTCTGTATTGCCTTGGTATACCAAATCTCTCCAACATTTCATCTGGAATCCCGCCGTAATTATTTGACTGTCTTTGGGCAACTTCTCTTGTTGAGGTTATGTTTACAACCGCAGGTGCTGAACTCTCAACTAGGTCAGATATATTTCCAGGCAATGCTGATAACAATGGGTTTGTAGATAGTAGTGATATAAATAAAACTAAGTTAATTTGTAGAGTTTTGTATTTCATAATGTTTTTTTGTTATTTATCGATTACTTCAGCAATTTCAATTGCAGATTTTGAGTTCAGATTACCATATAAAGTTAACACCCTTCCATCTGCTAAAGGAACTAAATAAATCATTTTATTTCCATGCTTCCAATACCGAACCTTATTGATACCTAGGTTCTTTTTCTCAAGACGCAGTCTAAAGCTTTCCTTCCCCTTGATATATTGACTGTTGCTTTGACCTTTAGTATTAAACCCAACATTTCTCAGGTCAATGTCTGAATTATTACTGCTCATAAACTCTGGATTATTTATAACCTTAAGCACATGATCCACTAAATTCTCCTCTGAAAGACTGGCAATATCTTTGGCTTCTTTGCTATTTATAGCAAGATTTAGTCTATTAGCAGCCTCGTTATCAGGCCCTAACCTTGAAAAATTAATAGTATCAAAATTTATAAAAACAATTGTAAGCAAAACTGATGCGGCGGCGGTAATGCCGTTAGAGAACCAAAAGTTCGAATTAAATCTATTTTTAGGTTTTATTGGCTGAACATTTCCTTCGTTTATATTTAATGCTGAACTCATCAAGGCATAGTGAGATAATTTTTTTTGAAGGCTTTCGTCAGAAGATAGAGCATCTAGGACTGAATTAATTTCTGCCTCGTCCAGCTCCCCGTCATAAAGCGCAGATAGCTTTTCGTTAATATCATTATTTTTCATTTGTGGATTCCTGTGAAATAAATTCAAGCACACCTTCACGTGCTCTAAAAATTCTGGACCTTACAGTCCCTATTGGTGTATCTGTAATCAACGCAATCTCTTCGTAACTCAGCCCATCTGACTCTCTTAAGGTAAATGCTGTCCTCAAGGTTTCTGGCAAGCTATTAATAAAAGATCTAACCTTGAACAATGACTGACTATGCATAAGATCTGTTTCTGGGTTTGCGTGTGATGCGAAGTCCATTTCAATGGCATCTGAAGATATATTTATTTTATCTTTTTTATAATTTGAGCTAACCACATGATTTTTAGCAAGATTAATAGCTATTCTATAAACCCATGTAAAGAAAGCGCTGTCGCCTCTAAAAGAATTAATCTTCTTCCAGACCTTGATAAAAGTTTGCTGAGCTAAGTCTTCTGAATCTTCTTTTGATTTAGTGAAAGCAAATAAAGATGCGTACACTCTTGGATAATATTTTGTCATCAAGAAATTAAATGCTCCTGTATCTCCCTTCTGAGCTCTATGAATTAACAAAGAATCTTCTTCAGGGTTGTTTTTTTTCATTAATTTTACTTCCTTGCTCAATAAGACAACTTAAATTATTAAAAGTTTCCTTGTTTTGTAAATTTTTTTAAATGCTTATCAATAAATATCTCATGCAAATCATTATCTAAAGAAACTCCTTTGAAGATATAATCAAATAACTTTTGATCATCGTGGTCCAGGATACTATCAAAAATACTAATCCCTTTTTCATCCATAATGAGTAGGTCGCCTTTAGCAAACTCTCTTAATAGTAGGTCGATTTCACGCATTCCTCTTCGACATTTCCAGTGTATTCTGTTTATTTCTTGATTCATTGGTTAGAATAAATTAATTAGTAACTCATTTTACAAGAAAATCGACATACAAAATAAATTAATATCATTTGGCTCGCTTTATTTAGATACCCTAAAGGTAATAAATATTGAAGGTGATGAAGATAAAGTAGAAAAATTTCTACAAGGTCAGGTTACCTCTGATGTTGACTGTTTATCTGGCAACGTTATGCAGCTTTCGTCGATATGCAACCAAAAAGGCTTGGTGATGGCTGGATTCCTTCTGTTAAAGGAAGGTCTAACATTTAAAGTTATTATTGCCAGCGAGCTTAGTAATGTTTTCGTAGAAGAGCTATTGCCCTTCGCAAAGTTTTTTGGTGTTACTTTCAAAGAAACAGATCAATATGTCAAAGTTAGTATTTTAAAAAACAATGAAAAATTTTTATTTATAAAAAATAATTATTTTGGTCTCTCGGCACAGATAACCGCAACAAGAGAACACATTGATCAACCTATAGTGATGGAAGATTGGAAAGTTGCTAACGCTCTTATAAAGAATTATCCCCTATCAGCTGAGGATGTTGGGAAATATAGACCTCTGGAAATATTCTATGATCAATTAAGGGTTTCATTTGATAAAGGGTGCTATAGAGGCCAAGAGATTGTAGCGAGAATGAAATATCTTGGTGTTGATCGAAGAAGTTTTTCTACTGTTATATCTGAAGAAAGTTATGAAATTAACTCTAATATGAAATTAGTCTCTTCTGAAGTATTTTATAAGGGCTATAAAATCTTTAATTGCTCAATAAAGAAAGATAGTCTAGAAATGGTTGAAAATGATCCTTTAGTAGAATTAGTTTTGTAGTTAGTTACCAAATTATAGGTGCTATGTACTTGTCAGCTAGTAGTTTATTTGTTTTGGAAAAATGTCTGCAGCCAAAAAAACCTCTATATGCAGATAATGGAGATGGATGTGGTGCAATTAGCACATGATTAACTTTTTCATCTATTAAGTTTCTTTTAGAAATAGCATGAGCTCCCCACAAAAGAAAAATAACATCGCCCTTTAAATTAATAGAATTTATTACAGAATTTATTAACTTATCCCAGCCGATATTTGCATGAGAACCAGGCTTTGATTGCTCAACAGAAAGAGCTGAATTAAGAAGAAGAACACCCTGATAAGCCCATGACTTTAAGTCTCCAGAAGAGCAATCTAAACTACCTAAATCAGACTCTATTTCTTTATAAATATTTCTAAGCGATGCTGGTATTTTTTTGCCGCTGTTAACTGAAAAAGCGAGGCCATTAGCAACCCCTTCTTGATGGTATGGATCTTGCCCAAAAATGACAACCTTAGTATTCTTAAACGGGCACATTTTAAATGCATTAAACATATCAGCGTCAGATGGAAATACAGAGATATCTGCCATTCTGTCTGTGATCACATGCTCCAATGGCTTGGATAAATCAGCAAGACTAATTGACTTTTTTAGCTCTATAAGCCAGTTTCTAGGGAGGTCTATTTTGATATCTTTATTGCTCATATTACTTACTAAATCTTATCCACAATTTCTGTGGATAAAGTGTTGGATAACTTTATTTATAACAGGTCAAACACTTACAAATAAAGGGTTCCTTGGACTTGATCAAAATTTGTACAATTATTAATAAAAATACCGTATATCAATGTTTTACAGTTATTTTAAGAAAATTTAGTGATTCGAGGTCAAAAAAAGTCTTAGTCTTTAATACTATAAATAATATCTGTTGACAAGTATTTTTGGATATTAAAGTTGTAAACGTCGAAACTAAACATAAGTTCTTTTATTTAGAACGATTTTTCAGCGGTTTAGGCTTAGATTTACCCGCAAAGCCTAACACTTAAAACATGATCAATATTACGAATATCATCAATAAGCTGGTCTGATGGCTTGTCCTCTAAGTCTATTAAATTAATAGCAATAGTGTCTCTACTTTTATTAGTCATGTCTGTAATATTTAAGTTTGAGGAGGCTATCTGATCAGCTATTCTTCCGATCATTCCCGGCTCATTTTTATTGATAATAACCAGTCTATTTTCTGTTGCTCGCCCAAGCTTAATTGATGGGAAATTGACTGAGTTTATTATCACTCCATTCTTTAAAAAATTTGCTACTTGATTGGCAGCCATGACGGCACAATTAACCTCTGCTTCCTTAGTACTTGCTCCTAGGTGAGGAAGTAAAATAACATCATTAAAATCAGAAGACCTATCAACTAATTCTGGTGTTGGAAAGTCTGTGACAAAAGTACTGATTTGCTTGGAATTTAATGCATCAATAATATCTGCATTATTTACGATGCCGCCTCTTGAAAGATTAATAAGCTTAGCTCCTTTTTTGAAATGCTTTAGCATATCTTTAGAAATTAAGTCCTTAGTCGCCTCAATAAGAGGTACGTGAAGTGATATGTAATCTGAGTTAGCCAGTAAAAACTCCAAAGATTCTGCTTTTTCAACATCTTGAGGTAATCTCCAAGCCGCATCTACAGATATATGAGGGTCAAAACCTATAATTTTCATGCCCATAACTTCTGCTGTTTGTGCCAAAAGAGAGCCGATAGCTCCTAGACCCACAATACCCAATGTCTTGCCTTTTAACTCACTACCTTTGAACATTTTCTTTTGAGCTTCCATTGACTTATTAAGCTCTGAAGTTTCTTGTCCTGAAAGAGTTTTTGAATAAGCGTTGCCTTCGATAATTCCTCTTGAGGATAAAAGCATTCCGCATACAACTAGTTCTTTTACAGCATTTGCATTGGCACCTGGAGTATTAAAAACAACGACTCCTTTGCTAGTAGCATCTTGAACTGGAACATTGTTTGTTCCTGCTCCAGCCCTGCCTATGCATTTTAAAGAATTATTAAGATCTGCATCAGAAAGGACCTGACTTCTAATAAGAAGAGCATCTGGATTGATTTCATCAACCCGAAGTTCGTTATTTTGTAATATGTTGATGCCATCATCAGCGATGTTATTGAAAATTTTGTATGTGTACATTTTGAAATGGTTGCTTTAAGAACTCACGCATTATATATAAAAAAATTACCTAGAAGATATTAATTATCCTATTGAGCTTTCAATATAGGCCTTCCATGATAAATAGTCGCTTTCATAAGCATCTTGTAATTTTAAGCTAGGAGTTATTTTCTTATCATGCTTAATATTAATGTCTGATAAGTTCATTCCAAAGCCTAATTGAGCAACTATACAGGCACCTAAAGCAGTAGATTCTGCATTATGTGGTTTGAGTACTTCCTTTTGCAAAACATCAGAAAGAACTTGGCAGAAAGTTTCATTGGAAGTCATCCCGCCATCTACTAATAAGCTATTTATAGAAATATCATATCTTTCAAGAATACTAGTTATATCTTTAGTCTGGTAACAGATTGATTTAAAAGCTGCTGTCACCATATCCTCAATAGAAGAATCTTGAGTTATTCCATAAAAGCCAGCTCTAACATCTGAATTCCAGTAAGGGGCGGCAAGACCGTTGAAAGCCGGAAGAAAATGAACATTATTAGAGCTACCTTCTGGATTGAGAAAAGCTTCACTCTGCTTTGCCGACTCAAAAAACTTCATCTTATCTCTAAGCCATTGAATCGTAGTCCCGCATGAGTAAATGCTTCCCTCAAGTGCGTAAGCCACTTCATCATTTATTTGATAGCCTATGGTTGTTAGTAGACCCTCGTTAGTTTTTATTATTTCATCCTTAGTATTCACCATAAGAAAACATCCAGTTCCATATGTTGATTTTATACTTCCAGACTCAAAACACCCCTGTCCAACCAAAGCAGCTTGTTGGTCGCCTATGACCCCAGTTATAGCAATCTCTTTTTCATTTTGTATAAGCGTTCCAAAGTTTGAATCACACGATCTAACTTCTGGCATCATTGATATTGGTATATCAAAGAGCTCTAATAAATCTTCATCCCATTGCATAGTATTAATATTAAAAAGCATTGTTCTTGATGCATTGGTGACATCTGTTAGATGATTTTTTTCTTTAGAAAGATTAAATATAAGAAATGTGTCAACTGTTCCAAAAAGTAAATTGCCGCCTTCTGCCTCTTTTCTGGCATTTGGAACATTGTCGAGAATCCATTTAATTTTAGTTGCTGAAAAATAAGGATCCAAAACCAATCCTGTTTTGTCTTTAACCATAGCCTCATGATTAAGGTTTTTTAATTCTTCGCATAATTTACTTGTTCTTCTGTCTTGCCATATTATTGCTGGATATATTGCCTTGCCAGTTTGTTTTGACCAAACAATAGTCGTCTCTCTTTGGTTTGTTAAGCCGCAAGAGGAAACAACCCCATCATAATTATTTAAAACATTAGTAACTGTTTCTTGAACAGTATCAAGAATAAGAGCTGGATCAGCTTCAACCCAACCGTCGTTTGGGTGGGTTAATTGATATTCTTTCTGAGATTCAGTAATAACTTCAAGCTCTGAATTAAAAACAATTGCCCTGGAGCTAGTAGTACCTTGGTCTATGGCTAAAAAACTATTCATAATTTCTCCCCTTTTAATAATTATCCACAATTTATCAACCGATTACCAACAGCAATAAAACACCTTTATATACACTATATAGACATAAAAGATGAAATTGTCACAATATATAGTGTTTTTTTACTTGCTTCTTTATCCACAACTAGTAATATTAGATGGTAGCGGAAAAAGTGTAAATATAATTGAAATCAAGAAGAACTTATTACAAAAAAGCTTTAAATACTCAAATGAGTCAATTAATTTACGTGTAAAAATAGGGAATAGAAAAAAATAAAATGGAAACACAACAAGAAATAACAAAAACATTAGAAGCGCAAACACAAACAGCAGCTAATGATATAGAGACTACAGCACCAGGAAAACTAAGAGTCATAAAAAGAAATGGGAAAGTTGTTGCGTTTGAAGAAGACAAAATTAAGGTAGCAATTACAAAAGCATTTCTAGCAAATGAATCAGGTAATGCTGCAGCCAGCGAAAGAATACATAAAAAAGTTAATCAAATATCTGTTGGTGTACTTGAAGTATTCGAAAGAAGAATGCCCTCTGGAGGAACTCTTCACATAGAAGAAATTCAAGATCAGGTAGAGCTCCAATTAATGAGAGCAGAAGAGCTTGAGGTTGCAAGAAGCTACATTCTTTATAGAGCCGGAAGAACTCAGGAAAGAAAGAAAGAAGCTCCTGCAATTGATATTTCAAACAGATTAGAAATAAATATTACAAAAAGTGATGGAACTTTAGCTCCTTTAGACGTTAATAAGGTTGCATTGTTAATCAATGATGCTTGTGAAGGGCTCGAAGAAGTCTCAATGAACGAAGTTCTAGAAGAGGCCTTAAAAAATCTTTATGACGGAGTGTCTTTAGCAGATATGAGAACAAGTCTTGTTATGTCAGCGAGAACAAAGGTTGAAAAAGAACCAAATTATTCATTCGTTACTGCTAGAATTTTAATGGATCAAATTAGGTGTGAGGCACTAGGCTTCCTAGGCATTGCTGATGAAGCAAGTTATCACGACATGGAGAAACATTATCCAAAAGCCTTACACGCATACATAGAGAAAGGCATAGAGCTCGATATATTAGACCCAATATTAAGAACATTTGATCTTAAGAGACTTGGAGATGCTATAGACCATACAAGAGACAATCAATTTACGTACCTAGGCCTCCAAACGCTTTATGACAGATACTTCATCCATAGTGATGACGTGAGATATGAGTTGCCTCAAGTATTTTTTATGAGAGTTGCAATGGGTCTTGCTGTTGAAGAAGATAACAGAGAAGAAAGAGCAATAGAGTTTTATAGACTTCTATCCAGCTTCGATTACATGAGCTCTACACCTACATTATTTAATTCAGGAACTAAGAGACCGCAACTGTCATCTTGCTATCTAACCACTATCCCTGATGATCTTGATGGAATATTTGGTGCAATGAAAGATAACGCTCTTTTATCTAAATGGGCCGGAGGTTTGGGAAATGACTGGACCTCAGTGAGAGCTATGAATTCATATATCAAAGGAACAAACGGAAAAAGTCAGGGTATCGTTCCCTTCTTGAAGGTTGCTAACGATACAGCAGTAGCAGTTAACCAAGGTGGGAAAAGAAAAGGTGCTATGTGTGCCTATTTAGAAACATGGCATTTAGATATTGAGGAATTCCTTGAGCTAAGAAAGAATACTGGTGATGAAAGAAGAAGAACACATGACATGAATACAGCTAACTGGGTTCCAGACTTATTTATGAAAAGAGTTGAGCAAGATAAAAACTGGACTCTGTTCTCACCAGGAGAAACTCCAGAACTTCATGATTTAGTCGGTAAAGCATTCGAAGAAAAATATGAAGAATATGAAAGAAAAGCAGCTGCTGGAGAAATGGATCAATCTAAATCAATGCCAGCAAAAGAGCTTTGGAGAAAAATGCTTACCATGTTGTTTGAAACAGGACACCCATGGATTACATTTAAAGATGCTTGTAACTTAAGATCTCCTCAACAGCATGCTGGTGTAATTCACTCATCAAACCTATGTACAGAAATTACTTTAAATACTAGTGCAGATGAAATAGCTGTATGTAATCTTGGCTCTGTTAACTTAGCAAACCATATGAAAGAAGGCGTTCTTGATGAGGAAAAAGTAAAACAAACTGTCTCGACAGCAATCAGAATGCTAGATAACGTTATTAATATTAACTACTACTCTGTTGAAACAGCAAGAAACTCTAATCTCAAACACAGACCTATTGGACTTGGAATGATGGGATTTCAGGATGCTTTGTACGTTCAAAATATTGCTTACTGCAGCAGTGATGCAGTCGAATTTGCAGACAAGAGCATGGAATTAATAAGCTACTATGCAATCCATGCATCAACTGAACTTGCAAAAGAAAGAGGAAGTTATGAGACATTCGAAGGATCTTTATGGAGTAAAGGTATTTTACCAAAAGATTCAATTGAAATACTTGCAGAGAATAGAGGTAATGAGTATTTAAATGTTGATAGATCCGAAACTCTAGACTGGGACACATTAAGGAAGAAGGTTCTTTCTGATGGAATGAGAAATTCAAATGTAATGGCCATAGCCCCTACAGCAACGATATCAAATATAACTGGAGTAACTCAGTCAGTAGAGCCAACATATCAAAACCTATATGTGAAATCTAACCTTTCTGGAGAATTTACAATAGTTAACCCTCATCTAGTTCGTAAGCTTAAAGAGTTAGACTTATGGGATGATGTAATGATCAATGATTTAAAATACTTTGAAGGGAGTCTTGCTAAGATATCAAGAATTCCTGATGATATTAAAACAATCTACTCAACAGCATTTGAAGTTGAGCCTAGATATATTGTTGAAGCAGCTAGTAGAAGACAAAAATGGATTGACCAAGGACAGTCATTAAATCTTTATATTGGAAATGCTGATGGTAAAAAACTTGATATTACATACAGAATGGCTTGGTATTCAGGCTTAAAAACGACTTATTACCTAAGATCAATTGGCGCGACCTCTACAGAGAAGTCAACAGTCCAGCAAGGTAAACTTAACGCGGTTAGCTCAGATCAAACAGAAGCCGCACCACAAGAACTCGGAGCTGCAGCACCAGTTCCATCCGCAGCTTCCATGGATGAACCAGATTGCGAAGCATGTCAGTAACTAAAGGAGAATTATGATGTTGAATTGGGATGATTATGGAAAAGAAGAAAATACAATAACAGCGGTAAGTAACCCAGAACCGGTTAAAGCACCTGAGATAAAAATAGAAGTAGCGGCACCCGTTATGACAGACGTAGAGGCTCCTGCCAAGCAAGGAAAACCAATTGAGGAAGGCTCAAGAGCAAAAATAGCAAGAGAAGCTATAAAAAATCTTGATGAAACTGCCGGCAATGCAGAGCTTGATCAAGGAATGGGAAGAGTTCAGGTAGATGAAAAAATGATGATCAACTGTAAAGCTGATTTAAACCAGCTTGTTCCAATGAAATATGACTGGGCATGGCAAAAATATCTTGATGGTAGTGCTAACCATTGGATGCCTCAAGAAGTGAATATGACTAGTGATATTGTTTTATGGAAATCAGAAGACGGGTTAACAGAAGATGAAAGAACAATTGTTAAAAGAAATCTTGGATTCTTTTCAACAGCTGATTCTCTTGTGGCAAATAACCTTGTTTTAGCTCTGTATAGACTAATCACAAATCCAGAATGCAGACAGTATATTTTAAGACAAAGTCTTGAAGAAGCAATTCATACCCATGCATACCAATACTGTATAGAATCCCTAGGCATGGATGAGGGAGAAATCTTTAATATGTATAGAGAAGTTCCATGTGTAGCAAGAAAAGCATCATGGGGACTTAAGTACACTCAAGAGATATCAGATCCTGACTTCAAAACTGGAACTGTAGAAACAGATAAGCAATTACTAAAAAATCTTATCGCTTTCTATTGCGTACTAGAAGGGATATTTTTCTACTGTGGATTTACTCAAATTCTTTCAATGGGAAGAAGAAATAAAATGACAGGAACATCAGAGCAGTTTCAGTACATTCTTAGAGATGAATCAATGCATGTGAACTTTGGTATTGATGTTATTAACCAAATTAAGATTGAAAACCCACATCTTTGGGATGCAGAGATGAAAAATGAAGCAGCTCAAATGATCTTAGAGGGAACTGAATTAGAAATCATGTATGCAAGAGACACTATGCCAAGAGGTGTATTAGGAATGAATGCAGCAATGATGGAAGAATATCTTAAGTTTATTGCAAACCGAAGACTTACTCAGATTGGTTTAGATGAAGAGTTCAAAGGTGTAACAAACCCTTTCCCTTGGATGTCAGAAATTATTGATCTAAGAAAAGAAAAGAATTTCTTTGAAACAAGAGTAACTGAATATCAAGTTGGTGGAGCCCTTAACTGGGAATAGTGAATCCTGCTGAGAAAAAGCCTCTTTTAAGAGGCTATTTTCATGAATGGATGTTCTTTATTTCCATTGGTGCATGTATTCCTTTAATCAGTAAAAGCACAAACCCTAAAGAACTTATTGCTACTGTTGTTTATTCGATAGGTATATTTATGATGTTTGGATTCAGTGCTCTTTATCATAGAGTTAATTGGAGGCCAAAAGTCTTAAAGGTCATGAGAAGACTAGATCACTCATCAATTTTTATAATGATAGCTGGGAGTTTTACTCCAATATGTCTTCTTGTACTGCCTGATAAGCTTGGGCTGCAGCTACTACTAATCATATGGGTAATTGCAGGTATAGGTATACTTCAAACAGTTTTATTTACAAACACACCTCGAATGGTTAGGGCTGGTATATACCTTATCGCAGGATACATGGCCATTCCCTACCTATCCGTTTTATCCTCGGTTATGGGTTTTACTAACTATGCATTAACCGTGGCAGGTGGAACTATTTATTCAGTTGGTGCTATTAGTTATGGATTAAAGTTTCCAGACTTTAGCCCTGAGTATTTTGGTTATCATGAGTTTTTTCATGTATTGGTTTCTGTAGCAGCTATTCTGCACTTCATAGTTATATATTCCATCGTTGGCTAAGGAAGATATATGAAATTATATTCTGCAAAATACGCCCTAAGCCCATGGAAGGTTCTCATATTTATTGCAGAGAAAGGCATTAAAAATATTGAAATTATTAATCTTGATCTTGCAAATAAAGAGCACAAAACAAACGAATATAAAGCAATAGCTCCAAATTCAAGAGTCCCTTCTTTAATACTCGATGATGGAACGGTCATCCTTGAGACTAGTGCAATTTGTAGATACCTAGAATGCATTTATCCCGAACCAAATCTATTTGGAGAGAGTCCTATGGAAATAGCAACTATAGAGATGTGGTACGCACTATCATCTCATGAGCTAATGTTGCCTCTTGCTCACGGCTTTAGACATACTCATCCTGGGATGAAAGAGTTAGAAAATCAGAATAAAGAATTTGGTTTAGCGCAACGAGAAGTTGCTAGAAAATCATTGAAATATTTTAATAAGGTTGTTTCAGACAGGGAATTTATAGCTGGTGCTAGATTCACTTATGCTGACATTCAGGTTGCCTCAGTTCTTATGTACTTGGTAAGGCTTAATAAAATTGAGCTTGGAGAGTATGAAAATCTGAGCGAATATATCACTCAGATTTCAAGTCGTCCTAGTTTTTCTATTTAAATTATTGTTTATTAATTAATTCAAATATTTTTAATGTCTGCTCGCCGCCATTTTGAAGCGCTCTTGCATCTGCCATATCTGAAATACCATCCCAGTTTGCAGCAATATTTTCTGCAGTCATATCCTCTCCAGTTCCAAGAGAGACACCCATAGTTTCATGAATAAATATTCTTGAAAAAACACCTGCTCCTGCTGACATAATGGCGCCGTTTGGAGCTTGGTCGCTTGATAGATATATAACTGCTGGAGTTACATACTCAGGCTGCATATTTTTTCCAAAGTCCTCTGGGATCAAGCCTTCTGTCATTCTTGTATAAGCGACAGGAGTTATTGAGTTTGAAAAGACATTATATTTCTGGCCTTCAATTTTTAGAGTATTCATCAATCCAACCATAGCCATTTTAGCTGCTCCATAATTACTTTGTCCAAAATTACCGAAAACACCACTTGATGAGCTGGTAAAAACAATCCTTCCATAGCCCTGCTCTCGCATGATTGGATAAATGGTATGAGTACAGTTTAAAGTTCCTTGAAAATGAACGTCCATGACTAAGTTGAAATCTTCTAAAGTTACATTATGAAAACTTTTATCCCTAAGAATTCCAGCATTGTTAACTAAAATATCTATTCTTCCCCACTTGTCCATAACCTCTTTGACCATATTTTGGATAGCAGGCAAATCTGTAACACTAGCACCATTAGCCATCGCCTCTCCACCCTCTGATTTAATTTGAGCAACTACAGCCTCTGCAGCATCACTAGTCCCACTTCCGTCGACACTTCCACCCAAGTCATTTACAACTACTTTGGCTCCTTTTCTTGCAAGCTCTAATGCATGTTGTTTTCCAATTCCGCCGCCTGCACCCGTAACGATTGCAACCTGATTATCAAATCTAATACTCATTTAGTTTCTCCTTTTTTGTTGGAACTAATACTTTGCTTTAAAATAGAATTTTATTTTAATCAAAAACTATAACTATTACCATGTTAAAAGAGACCCTAGACGAATATCCAGATATTGATATTGATATATATCAACTAAATCATAGTGAAGAAAAAATAACGACATGGCTTGAAAGATGCTCATTAGAAATAGAGTGGGTTTCGGGATTAATTAAAATTTTTGGTAAAGAACATAAGATTCCAAGGCTCCAGTCTTGGTATGCAGATAAAAATATTAACTATGCATATTCTGGAAAAAATTTAGTAAGGAACGATTGGAATGAAATACTCAATGAGATTAAAAAAGATATTGAGTCAAAGACCTCTGTTAAATTTAATTCAGTATTAGCAAATTTATATAGGAATGGAGATGACTCTATGGGCATGCACGCTGATGATGAAAAAGAGCTTGGACCCAAACCTGTAATTGCATCACTGTCTCTTGGAGAAGAAAGAAATATTTTCTTTAAGCATAAGTATAAAAATATTAGCTTTTCCGTACCTCAAGAAAGTGGCAAATTAATTGTAATGAAGGGTAATACTCAAGAATTTTGGAAGCACGGTATAAAAAAGACAAAAAAAATTAAAAACCCAAGAATTAATCTTACTTTTAGGAATATAATTAGTTAATTGTAAACATAACTTTAAGGATAAAAATGAGTTCAAGAGTCAAAGTAGTAGTTACTGGTGCAGCTGGTCAAATAGCATATTCGCTAATACCAAGACTGGTTGATGGCAAAACATTTGGAAATAAAATTGTAGATTTATGTCTAGTTGAGATACCTCAAGTGGTAAGTAAATTAGAGGGCTTAGTTATGGAGCTTGAAGATTCATATTTTCCTCATATGGGTGAAGTAACTTATACAGATAATTTTGATGAAGCCTCGCATGATGCCGATTGGTTTTTACTTGTGGGAAGTATTCCTAGGGGAATTGTTTACGAAGGTAAAAAGATTGAAGAGAGATCTGATCTTCTTAAAATCAATGGCGGTATTTTTGTTAATCAAGGTAAAGCTATTGGCGAGAATGGTAAAGATAATGCAAAAATTTTAGTAGTTGGTAATCCTGCAAACACCAATGCCTTGATTGGAAAAAATGCTGCAGGAAAAGATTCACAGTTATGGATGGCAATGACTATGCTAGATGCAAGTAGAGCTAAGTCAGTAATAGGTAAGAAAACCAATACTAATGTTAGTGAAGTCAAGAATATGATTATTTGGGGCAATCATAGCCCTACTATGTATCCTGATGTTGAGAATGCAGTGATAAATGGAAAATCAGGTACTGAAACAATCAATGATATGGCCTGGGTAGAGAATGAATTCCTACCAACTGTTCAGCAAAGAGGAAAGTCTGTTATTGATGCTCGTGGTGCATCATCTGCAACATCTGCAGCAAAAGCAGCTTTAGATACTATTATTGCCTGTGAGAACACTACAGAGGCCGGTGACTGCTTTAGTGCAGCCATTGCAAGTGATGGATCATATGGAGTTCCTGAAGGGCTTATATGTGGCTACCCATTAATGACATTAGAAGATGGAAGTGTAGAAATTAAAAGAGATATCAGTCTTTCTGATTTTGCAAAAGAGAGATTTCAACTTTCAATTGATGAGCTGTCTTCAGAAAGAGAAGCTGTAAAACATTTAATGAAATAATGCAGAAGGATAAAATTCAAAATAATTTTTTGTTGGATATCCTTAAAAATGAAAACTGTCTGAGTGCACAATTTGTAACATCAAAAGATGTTTCAAAATTGATAAAAAAAATAGAAGAAGCTGATCTTAATAGCATCAATATTGCGCCTAATATTGAGGAAATGGTTGAATGCACTGATGATATCTTTATCGTGCTTGAAGATGTGCCTTTGTCTGAGAGTGACGTTGGGACTATCAAGAACCTCTTAAGTCAAAAAATTATAATCTTTACACC
>CAJXAZ010000009.1 GCA_913050015.1 uncultured Gammaproteobacteria bacterium | reverse complement strand
CCCATTACATAAATGGGTTTTAAGATATTTATATTAAATTTATGATAAACACTCAATTAGCATCCGATAAATTGGCAATAATGTTATCTACGATTTGCGTTATTCATTGCTTTTTTTTCCTTCTTTAATAATACTTTCTGCTGGTTTCTTATCGTTTTCCTTAGAAAGCGAATTAATACATAGTTTAATATTATTATTAACACTCCCAATTAGTATCTTTGCTTTAGCTCATGGGTATGAGAACCATAAGACTATAACTTTTCTTCTAATAGGTATTTTTGGATTAACAATACTTGTTGCTGCAATTCTCCTAGGTGAGAGTTTTTTTGGAGAATTTGGAGAGAAAGGATTAACCTTAATTGGTTCTTTTTTTGTTGCGTACTCTCACTTTAATAATTATAAAATTTGTTTAAAATCAGATTGCTCCTGTCACGATAACTAAAAAACACTCATAAAAATCGGGCACAACTACCTTAAGAAAACATTGTCTTGTAGAATGTCTTTTTTATAATTCAAATTTCAATGCATATAAAGCTCAGATTAATTTATTTAATATTATTATCATCTTTTGCTTCTTCAGATATACAAATTGAAGAATTAATTACAACAGGAACTCTTTTAAAAAATCCTGAACAAGATTCTTCTCCTGTTGACGTTATCACTGCAGATGATTATAAAAATTTCAATATATCTAATATTGCTGAAATAAGTAAATATATTAGTTCGTCTTCTGGCTCACACTTTCAAGCAAATACCTTGGATGGGGTAGATCAGGGAATGGCGGCAATTACCTTGAGAGGGCTAGATCACTCATCAACCCTTTTATTAATAAACTCAAAAAGGCAAACTTTTGCTGGCACTCCATCAAATGAGGGAGAGGGATATATCGACGCAAATATCATCCCGGAGATTGCCCTTAAACAGGTTGAAATATTAAAAGAAGGAGCTACTTCTCTTTATGGTTCTGACGCAGTTGCTGGTGTTGTTAATATGATTACATATAGAGATTTTGATGGGCTTAAATTTCAAGCTGGTCATCAAAGAACATCAAATTATGATCAAAATGACTCCACGATAGGAATGCTATATGGCTCCAAATATAACAAAGGCTCATATGTCTTGGGGCTTAATATATTAAAAAGGTCTCCTTTATCTGCTTCAGAAATACCAGGAATTGCAGAGCTTGCAATAAGTGGTTTAGGTAGGTCATTTTTAATATTAGGGGCTGATTCATTATCTTCTGGGATATGGGCAGGTAATTACTCTAAGGGTCAAAAAATTCCAGATCCAAATTGTTTAACTAATGGAGGGGTTTTAACAAACTCAAAAACTTGTGGCTTCTTGTATGGGAATAGGTTTAACGTAGTCAATGATGAAGATCATATTAAGTTTTATTCAAGCTTGAAGCATGAAGCAGATAATTTTTTATATGAACTTACCTTCATGTCTTCGAATATAAATGTAAATGATAATCCTCAATCACCTTCCTATCCTGCTTTACCTTTTCTTTCAAGATTGATCCAGCCCGATGAGGGAGGAAACCCTTTTAATGTGGCTGTAAAATGGTTTGGTCGTCCTTTAGGATCTGAGGTTGCTTCTCCAAATTCACCAAAAGATATTAAGCAATATCATCTCAGCCAAACAATATATTCTTCTATTGCGGATCATACAGATATGGAGTTTTCTTTTACTAAAAGCAATCATTCAAACAATCACATCAGACCAGACATAATTGACTCTAGGTTTTTAGATTCCATTAATGGAACAACTATGGGTATTTCTGGTGGAGATCTTCTATTTTGGAATCTTTTTGATTCATCTCAAAATTCACAAGCACTTATTGATTATGTAAGAGGTGCGGAGACCTCTACTAAAGAAGCTGGCTTGGAAAGTTTAGATCTTATATTTAGATCTAATTTATGGTCTGATTATTCAGTCGCTTATGGAGTCCAAGTAAATAAAGAGTATTTAGAAATTTCATATGATGAGTTGAGCAGAGCTGAGTTTGATGAAGACGGAAAGATAATAAAAACTGCTGATTTGTTCTTTTTAGGCGGTGGGAAAAACGTATCTAAATCAAGAGACAAATATGCTAGTTTTTTTGAAATTGAAAAAGAATTTATAGATAGCATTGATGTGAGAGTAGCTGGGAGATTTGAAGATTTTGGAAATGACTCATCCTTTGATCCAAAATTATCTCTTAAGTATGATCCGACGGATAAGATTTCACTTAGAGTATCTAGAAGTTCATCTTTTTCAATGCCTTCAATGGCCCAAATGTTCTCGAGTGATATCAACCTAGGAAGTGTAAGAGATTTTAATGGAAATTCTCCATTTGTTAGACAGGCACTAATTGGTAATCCAAACCTAAAGCCAGCCACATCTAAGAATAGTAATCTTGGGATAATTTTCAATGATGCAAACTCTAGACTAAGCATTGATTTCTGGATTATCGATTATAAAAATAGAATAGAGGTGGAGAGTGCTCAAGCTATGCTTAATTTAAATCCTAATGGCTCAAGTATTACAAGAAGTTCTACTGGTGACCTTATAGGAGTAACTACGAGCTACTTTAATGAAGAAAGTACTGAAGTTTCTGGAGTTGATATCAGTTATGAAACTTTGATTGATTTGAAAAAAAGAGGCAGTTTATTATTTGCAATTAAGGGAACTTCTATTAATAAATTTTTGACTCCGGAGCCTTATGAGGATGACAACGAGGAAGAGCATATAGAAATGATTAACCGGGTTGGTAAATTTAATTACGATGCTAATACTCATTCATTGCCTAAAAAAAGGATTAATGCTTTTATGAATTGGAATTATAAAAATTATGATTTTAATTTAAATGCCCGACATGTCGATGGCTATAATAATGAACGCCCTATCACAGGTCTTGGATTGACTTATGGGTATAAAAATAAAGTTGACTCATTTTTAGTATTTGATCTTTCAATTGCAAAATCAGCAGAAGTGAGACGTGGAAATTTGAATCTTAAATTATCAGCAAGTAACATTTTTAATGAATCTGCTCCTAGATTATATGATGCTCCTGATTTTAGTTTTGATAGCAGAGTTCATGATCCAAGAGGAAGAATAATTGGTATTAATATTGAATTTAAGCATTAAGAAAATCTAACTTAAAGGGCTCTTAGAGCCCTTTTTAATTGAATTTAAACTAAACTCTCTTAATGAATCACATAGATACGACAATATCCCAGGTAATAGAAGAGAATTATCTTCCTTATGAGTGGAATGACCAGATAGAAAAAGAACTAGATAAAGTTTCTCTTGATGAGAATCTACCTAGAAAAGACTTAACCAACATGCCATTTATAACTATAGATGGTGCAGATGCAAAAGATTTTGATGATGCTATTTACTGCGAACAAAAGAAATCTTCGATAGAACTCCACGTAGCAATAGCTGATGTGGCTGAGATAGTAAGACCTGGAACAGCAATTAATAAAGAAGCTATAGAAAGAGGAACATCTATTTATTTTCCATCGAAAGTGATACCAATGCTTCCTGAGAAAATATCTAATGGTCTCTGCTCTCTTGTTCCAAATGAAATAAGAAACGTATTAGTATGCAAGATAGCTTTTGCAGCTGATGGTGAAAAAGAATCTTATGAATTTTTTGAAGCTAGAATTAAATCTCATAGAAGAATGACATATATAGAAGTTGAAAATCACTTAGAGAACCCTAATAACGAACTCCCTGATACGGTTAAGACCTCAATACAATGTCTACATACTCTTACTAAGAAACTCTTAGTAAAAAGAAGTCATAGAGGTGCGCTGGAGATTGAAGGACAAGAGCCATTATTAAAAATAGATGACAATGGAAGTGTCGAAGAAATAACATTGCCTAGCAGGCTATATGCTCATCAAATGATAGAAGAAGCTATGTTAGCTGCAAATGTCTCTGCTGCAAATTTTATGAAGAAACACTATAAATTTGGTGTTTATAGAAATCATGAAGAGCCTGATAATGTTAAGTTAGAAAGCTTAAAGACTTTTTTCTCATTAAAAGGATTTTCTAAATCTTTTAAAAAGAGCCCTCTTGAGCTAGTAAATCAATGTTTGGGACATGCAAAAGAACATAAGCTTGATAAAGTACTTCAAACAGTTGTTCTTCAAAGCTTGAAAAGAGCTGAGTACTCCACAAAAGAAATTGGTCATTTTGGCCTTCAGCTAGAAAGGTATTCACATTTCACATCTCCGATCAGAAGATACCCTGATTTGATGACTCATAGGATGATAAAAAATATCTTAAAAAAAGAAAATACAGTTTTTGATAAAGATGAGATAGAAGCAGATTGTGCCGAGATGTCTGATCTTGAAAGATTGGCTGAAAAATCTTCAAGACAGGTCACGCAACAGATGATTTGTTATTTTCTAAAAAAACATATTGGGGAAGAGTTCAACGCAGTAGTAACTGGAGCAGCAGATTTTGGTCTTTTTGCTGAAATAGATAATTTTTATGTCTCTGGATTAATACATGTAACTGATCTTCCTAAAGATAGATATTTTTTTGATAGAGAGGCAAATATGCTTAAAGGGAAAAAATCAGGAAGAACTTATAGGCTCGGTCAAAATATTATTGTTAAGATAGCAAATGTCCTCCCTGAAGAAAGGAAAATAACGCTAGTTCCAATAAAAAATCAGAAATGAGCAAAGATCAAAATGATACAAGAATAGGATTTCATAGTATCGAAAGTATTCTCACTCATAATCCCCATAAGATTAAAAAAGTACTGCTTCCGGCTAATAGGGACGATGATCGTTTAAATAACCTTGTTAAGCTTCTTCAAGAAAACAATATACCATTTGAGATATCAAATAAAATTAAGCAAGAGCCTGAGGCTAAAATTTCAGTCGAACAAGAAATGAACTTTAAGGATTTAAAGAATTTCTTAGATTCAGGAACTGCTAACAATCCTTTAATACTAATACTTGATAATATTATTGATCCTAGAAATCTAGGAGCATGTATAAGATCTGCCGCTGTAATTGGAGTTGATGCAGTTATTATAAACAAACACCAATGTGCGCCAATAAATGCAGTTGCTCATAAGGTTTCTGTTGGGGGAGCAGAGGTTATAGATATATTCCATGTAACCAATTTAGTAAATTGCTTAAAACATCTTAGTGAAATGAATATCACTATATACGGGTTGAGTGAACATGCTGATAAAAGTCATACTGAATATAGCTTTACCGGTCCTACCGCTTTAATTATGGGTTCTGAGGAGTCTGGGGTAAGAGAAAAAACTCTCGAGAGATGTGACAGCACAATCAGCTTAAGTGGTAATAAATTATTTAAAAGCTTTAATGTTTCTGTTGCAACTGGGATAATACTCGCAGAAGCAAGTAGACAGCGCCTAGACTAGATACTTAAATCAAGTAAAACCTTAATATATTAAACAGTATGCTAAAACAGAGAACACTAAGAAACCCTATCAAAGCAGTTGGAATAGGCCTCCATACGGGCAAAAATATAACAATGGAATTAATTCCAGCAGAGATTAATAGTGGCATAATCTTTATTAGAACTGATATTGATGAGACTGTTTTAATACCAGCCATAGCTGAGAATGTTGGTGATACGAGTCTTTCTACTGCATTGATTAAAGATGGTATTAAAATTTCAACTATTGAACACCTTTTATCGGCTATAGCCGGCTTAGGTGTTGATAATTGTTTAATCAAAGTTGATGGCCCGGAGGTTCCTATTATGGATGGGAGCTCTAGTCCTTTTGTTTTTTTAATTCAATCAGCGGGCCTAGAAGAACAAAATGCTCTGAAAAAATTTATTAAAGTTAAGAAAGAAATTACAGTTACTAGAGATGATGCATATGCTTCTATTAAGCCTTTTAATGGCTTTAAAGTATCATTTAAAGTAGATTTTGATCACCCAGCTCATAAAAAACTTCCAGCTGAGTCAATAATAGATTTTTCTTCCACTTCTTTTGTTAAAGAAGTATGCAGAGCTAGGACTTTTGGCTATGAGGCAGAGGCTGCTTTGCTAAAATCTAAGAATTTAGCCTTAGGAGCAAGTTCATCTAATGCCATAATATTTGGTGATGATGAAATTCTCAATGAAGAGGGTTTGAGATTTAACGATGAGATAGTTAAACATAAAATGCTAGATGCTATTGGTGATCTATATCTTCTTGGTGGAAACCTTATAGGTGAGTTTTCTGGTAATAAATCAGGACATGCATTAAATAATCAGCTCTTAAGAAAGATTACTGCGGATCCAGATGCTTATGATGTTGTTGAGTTTGAAAATTCTGAGAATGCCCCCATTTCATATGTAAGACCTCCTTTTGGTGATATCTAAAATTACTAAGAGGTAGAATTTTTTTATTAAAGAATAATTTATGTTAAACCTATTTTCGAAAATTTTTAGCTCTAGTAATGATAGACTCATAAAAAGAATGATGCTGCATGTCAATGCTGCGAATGATCTAGAAGAGGCTTTTTCTCAACAGCCAGATAGTTACTTCAAAAATTTCAAACAAGAACTTAATAAAAAATATATTGATAGCAATAATGATATATATAGTATTTTACCTTTGGCATTTGCAGCAGTAAGAGAGGCAAGTAAGAGAACGCTTGGACTTAGGCACTTTGATTCTCAAATGCTTGGGGGTATATCCCTAGCAGAAGGAAATATTGCAGAAATGAAAACAGGTGAAGGTAAGACATTAGTAGCCACTCTTCCTGCATATTTAAATTCAGCAATAGGCAATAAGGCTATTTTAGTAACAGTAAACGACTATTTAGCAAAAAGAGATGCTGAGTGGATGAGGCCTGTTTACGAATTTCTTGGATTAAGCGTCGGAGTAGTGGCATCAAACCAGGAACTACAAGAAAAGATTGCTGCATATAGATGCGATATTATTTATGCAACTAATAATGAACTAGGCTTTGATTACCTTAGAGATAACATGGCACATTCAACTGAGGAGAGAGTTCAGTGTTCATTAGACTTTGCTATCGTTGATGAGGTGGATTCTATATTGATAGATGAGGCCAGAACTCCTTTGATCATTTCTGGACCTTCCTCTGAAAGTTCTGAAATGTATAAACAAATTAGAAAATTTATACCAAAATTAAATCCGCAAGCAAGAGAAGAAACTGATGAAGAGCCTCTAGAAGATAGTGAAAGAGGTCATTATTTAATTGATGAAAAAAATAGAAATGTTGAATTGACTGATGATGGATATATTCTTGTAGAAGAATTACTTGAAGATGCAGGAATCATTGGTGGATCTGATGGTTTATATGCAGTATCAAACTTAAAAATAATGAAATTTGTTCAGGCAACTCTTAGAGCTAATTTCTTATTTAAAAAGAATGTTCACTATCTTGTAAGAGATAACGAAGTTCTCTTAATTGATGAGCACACAGGAAGAACAATGCCTGGAAGAAGAATGAGTGAAGGGGTTCATCAAGCGCTGGAATGCAAAGAGAATGTTTCAATTCAAAGAGAATCTCAAACACTTGCTTCAACAACTTTTCAAAACTTTTTTAGGCTTTTTTCAAATCTGTCTGGTATGACAGGAACTGCAGATACTGAGGCTTTAGAATTTAATCAAATTTATGGATTGAGTGTAATTATTATTCCTACGAATGTAGCTATGGCTAGACACGACCATAATGATCTGGTCTTCCTGACAACAGATGCTAAATACAATGCACTTGTAGATGAAATTATTACACTTAGAGAAAAATCAGCACCTATTTTAGTTGGCACAGTATCAGTGGAATCCTCTGAAGAAGTTTCAGAATACCTGAAAGGTAAGAAAATACCCCATCAAATATTAA
This sequence comes from uncultured Gammaproteobacteria bacterium, assembly GCA_913050015.1. Taxonomy (GTDB): domain Bacteria; phylum Pseudomonadota; class Gammaproteobacteria; order Magnimaribacterales; family D2472; genus SCGC-AAA076-P13. The sequence continues at coordinate 20,299 of CAJXAZ010000009.1, read as the reverse complement.
ATGCGAAACATCATGAAAAAGAAGCTGAAATTATTGCTAATGCCGGAAAGCCTGGAATGGTTACCATAGCAACAAATATGGCTGGAAGGGGAACAGATATTGTCCTGGGTGGTAAAAAAGAGGATCAGTCAGATGCTGACTGGAAGGAAGGTAACAGAAGGGTATTAGAAGCCGGTGGGTTACATATATTAGGCACCGAAAGACATGAATCAAGAAGGATAGATAATCAGTTAAGAGGAAGGTCTGGGCGTCAAGGAGATCCTGGGTATTCAAGGTTCTTTCTATCACTAGAGGATGATTTATTAAGGTTGTTTATTTCAGATAGCCGAAGAGCTCTTTTTGATAAAATTGGTATGGGAGAGGATCATATAGAACATAAGATGCTATCAAAAGGTATTGAAAATGCTCAAAGAAGAATTGAAAGTAGAAACTTTGATGCTAGAAAAAGTCTTCTTGAATATGATGATGTATCAAACGATCAAAGACAGGCTATTTACTCATTAAGAAATCAATTACTTGAAGAGTCAGATATTAGTCAATCCATTGCTAACTTGATAGAAGAGCAATTTCAAAATATATCTAGTAACTATATCCCTCTTGAATCAATTGAGTCTCAATGGAAGGCCAAGGATTTAGAAGACTTCCTTAAAGAGACATATAAAATTGAATTAGATATAGCTGATCAAGTTATTAATGACAAAAAATTATTGCCAGACACCATCGCTTTAAAAGTAATTGAATGTGCTGAAGGCGAGTATAAGAAAAAATATGAATTGTTAGGTAAAAATAGATTGCTGCTAGAAAAACAGGTAATGCTTCAAGTCCTAGATGTTCACTGGAAAGAGCATTTAGCAGAAATAGACCATCTAAGAAATAGTGTTGGGCTTAGAGCTTATGCACAAAAAAATCCTAAAAATGAATTCAAAAGAGAGGCATATTCAATGTTTGAATCCATGCTTAAGGAAATAGACAGCGAAACTATTAGAATTCTTTTTTCATTACAAATATCTTCAGACGAGGATATGGCATCCTTAAATCCTGATCAAAGTGAACCTGAACTAGTTATGAACAAGGAAAATATTCCTTCAGGAATAAATACAGAGAATAAGCAAACCAACAACCAGCCAAGCCCACCGCAAACCATAGTAAGAGAGACTCCAAAACTTGGAAGGAATGAAATGTGCATGTGTGGTTCTGGTAAAAAATTTAAACTCTGCCATGGAAAATAAAAATAAAGTCATTTCGCACTTAGTAGCTATATCGAACAATAATGTTATAGGTGTCGACAATGATCTTCCATGGAATCTAAAAAGTGACTTAGCTCATTTTAAAGAATACACCCTTCATAAAAGCATTATCATGGGAAGAAAAACATATGAGTCTATTGGTCGCCCCCTTCCAAATAGAACTAATGTAATCATCTCAAGAACTCTAAAAAATATTCCTGGTGCTTATGTATATTCAGATCTTGAAAGCGCTATTAGCTTTGTTGAAGATAAGAATAGAGAAGACGGGATTGATAATGAAATTGTAATAATTGGAGGAGGATATCTATTTAGAGAGACTATAGAATCTTTTAATAAGCTTGTCCTAACCAGAGTTGATTGTGAGATTGATGGAGATATCTATTATCCAGATATTGATCTAACTAGCTGGGAGCTTGTTAGCTCTAGTTCCTTCAAGAAGGATGCCGACAATGACTATGACTATAAAATAGAAGAATATAAGAAACTATGAGCCTTGAGCCTGAATATACTCTCTTCTTAAAGCTAGATTTTTAACTCTAACCTCTTCATTTTCTGTATATTTAATCCAGTTATTTGCCTGACTTTTAATAGTTTTAGTTTTATCTCTGGCAGCTATTCTAAATTGCTTCTTAGCTTCGTCAAATTTCTGAAGTTCGAAATAGACTTGCCCTAAAGTTAAGTGAACCTGTGATATTTTCTTAATATCTCCTTTCTTTAAACCTTTTTTAATTGCCTCAACTGCTAAATCAAGCTTATCTTCAAATAAATATAAATTGCCCAATAAAACATAAGCTTTTCCATCTTTAGATAATTTAGAGGCTTTCTCTAATACCGGTATAGCCTTATCAATCTCTTGCGCCATTCTCCAGGAGTCAGCAAGAAGTTTTAGGTTTTTATAGCTTTCCTTAATAACAGGAACTATTTTTTCTTCTTTTGTTTTTTCATCCACTATAGTGATCATTTTATTCTGTCCAGAAACCAGAACGTTGGCAGCCCAAAAAGGATTCTCATTTAGTAATAATAATTGCGCTAAAGCTAAATATTCTGATTCTTTGTCAAGAAAGTCTTTTGCGTGTGCCGCTTTAAGAGTGATCATATAATCCCTCTCTCTATCTAGCTGACCGTATGTTCCTCCAAGCTGAATAAAGTATAATTTTTTGGGATATAGATTGACTAATATTTCGTATATATCAGCCTGAAGAAGCAAGGACTTCTTCTCTCCTATTTCATTTTTTAGCTCATTAATACAAGCTGCCATAATTACATACCAATTTTCTTTAGGCTTATAACCTTCCTCTTCTGCCATGGAAATAGCAGTCTCCATGGATGATTTAGACTTTTTAAAATCTCCAAGCTGAAAATAGGCCTGTCCTAGTAATGACCATGATTGAGCAGTAACAGTCTCTACCTCGTCCATCCACTGAAGAATTAATCTAACGCCTTCTTTATAATTTTCTTGAACTAGATTTAATTGAGCCAATGTTAAAAGAGCAGAAACTCTTAGTGGTATTGTAACCTCAGGTTCATTAATAAGATTTCTATAAGCTTGCATTGCCAAGGCATATTTGCCGTCTGAGAAATAAACATATCCCCATGAATTCCACATTACAGATCGGTCATAACTTTTTAAGTTTGCAGAATCATTCTTTAATTCAGTTAAAATTTCTAGTACCGTCTCCATATCTGGAGCTGGCTCGCCCTTCTCATCAACCTCTTCCAAGGCATCGTAAACCTTAATCATTTTCTTAGAAACTTTAGGACTTAGTGCTCTAGATTTTTTATACTTAATTGGTTTTTTTGATTTATTGTCTGATGACTGAGCTTCTACAAAATTAGAAGTATATGTAAAAGAGAAAGTTAAAATGGCAAATAAATATAAAAATGAAGATTTATTTAAAATATTTTTCATTAGTCTTGCTCCATTATAAATGTAAATCTGTGAAGAACTCCCTCGACTGGAGTGGCTTTGCCATCAACAATTTTAGGCTTGTACTTTAATTTCTGAGCAGCTCTAGTTGATGCGCTATTAAATATTGTACATGCTCTGTACTCAGTTTCTGGATTGGTAGGATCTCCGCAATATCCTTCAAGAGGCTTTACATCCTCTACAGTTCCAGATGCTGTGATTGTCATGGTAACAATGGCGTATCCTTGGGTTCCTCTCTCTTGCGCTCTTCTTGGGTAAATTGGTTGAACTTTAAATAATGGGATGTATTCCCCATCTCTAAAAAAGTTTCCTCCTGCTTTGAAATTAGCCTTCGGCTTAGCAATTGATACATCAAGACCTGTTAGTGGTTGGAGATCAAGCTCTGGCTGAGCAATATCTTCTGGTTGCTCTTCAGGCTGCTCGGGTTTATCTACTTCAGCCATAAAAGTATCTATTTGCCTTTCAGGCATCACAACATCAGTAAGCTTTACAGATTTATCTTCCTTCATACCGCTATCTCCAAGCGAGATGAGAACTACCATAACAAAAAATAATGCAGTAGTAATAATGACTGAAAGGCCTATACCTGCAGCATATTTATTAGCATTGAATGCCCTATTATATAAATCCTGTACAGGTTTAAATATAGAACCAATTGTTGAAATGATTTGATTCATAAAATATTATTTTGGTTCAGAGGCTAGAGATATTGCATTCACTCCTGCTTCACGAGCCCCGTCCATGACCTTAATAATGGTGTCTGCCATAGCTTTTTCATCTGCTTGAATTACTACCGAACCCTTTGGATTATCTGCTAGTAATTTAACAACGTTAGCTTTAACTTGACGAACATCTATTCTTCTTCCATCCATCCAAACTTCACCTGTTGGACCTACAGCAATTAAGATCGCTGCATTTTCTTGTGTCTCAGCAGTATCAGAGTCTGGTCTATTAATTTCTAGACCTGGTTCTTTAATAAAATTAGCAGTAACAATAAAGAAAATAAGCATAATAAAAACAACATCCAACATTGGTGTTAAATTTATTTCATCGCTTTCTTCTTGAACTGCACTTGTTATAGCATTTCTTCTCATAAAAATTCCCCTAAATATCTCTTTTTATAATTTGATTAAGTTCTGTTTCGTGTCTTTTACTGGTACTTGTTAGGTATATGGTTGCAAATGAGCCTGATAGCGCAGCGACCATTCCAGCCATTGTTGGAAGTGTTGCCTTTGAAACGCCTCCAGCCATTGCCCTTGCGTCTCCGCCACCATTAAACGCCATTACCTGAAAAACCTCTATCATCCCCGTTACTGTGCCTAGAAGGCCTAGTAATGGAGCCAATACCACACATGTTTGTATAATACTTAAGTTCTTATTAATCTCTGACTTAGCTTGAGAAATCATTTTCTCTCTAATTTGAAGAGCGTGCCAGGATTTTTTATCCGAACGCTCTTTCCATTGTTTTGCTAGAGTGCCTACATATTGGTTATAAGCATGTGATAGGTACCATATTCTTTCGAAGATCATACCCCACATAAAGAAAACAAGAATTGCAATTAACCAAAGCACGCTTCCGCCTTGCTCCATAAAGTCTCTTATGGATGAAAATGCTTCAGATATTGCAAATAGCATATTAATACTTATTTAGTTTCTGCTCTCTCAGCAAGAATACCTGTACTTTGCTCCTCAAGAATACTGATTATTCCTCTTGCAGAAGACTGCGTGAAGGAATGAAGTAAACTTGTCGGAATAGCAACTAGAAGTCCTAACACTGTAGTAACAAGTGCTTGAGATATACCACCTGCCATCAATTTAGGATCACCTGTTCCATACAATGTAATCATTTGGAAGGTAACAATCATACCGGTAACCGTTCCTAAAAGACCTGCTAAAGGAGCTATAACTGAGATAATCTTAATAAATCCAATACCCATATCGATTGCTGGCCTTTCTGCCATAATTGCCTCGGCAAGCTTTAGCTCAAGGGTGTCGATATCTTTATTAAAGTTGTCTTGACCTACTTTTAATACTCTGCCTAATGGATTTGAAGGATCTGCTGCTTTATTAGTAGTTTGTTTTCTAACTGCGGTTCCAGTGATGTATAAACTATACAACTTCCAGAATGAGAATATAACAGCTACCAAACCTACAGCAATAATTGCATAACCAACTTCTCTTCCTTGTTGAGCTCTTTCCATTAAAGATGGTGTTTGGATAAGATTGGCAAGTAAACTTCCGCCAGTAGGACCAGTTGGATCAACTCCAAACCTTACCTGTTCTCCAACTTCTGCTTTTCCTACACCTTTTGCAGTCTTGGTAAATCTTCCTGCTGGCTGTCTTGGTAGAAACGCGTACTGACCTTTCGAAGTAGCATATTCTAGATACTTTCCATCACATACAGCGTTGAATAAACCAACTCTGGTTACGTTACATTCTGAGGTTTCGCCATCAACGTCAATAACGTTAGTAGTAAAAGATACAACTTCACCACTAGCTATCATCTCTCTTTGAAGCTCATACCAAAGACCTTCAATTTCTCTAATAGTTGGTAACTCAGTAGTTTCTGACATTTTTCCTGTAAGACTATTTAAGAATGCAACTCTTTCTTGACCATATTGAGCTCCAGTTAAAGATCCTGAAAACTGAACTGCAGCTTCACCTGCAGAACTTTGCAAATGACCAAAAAGCTCAACTAGTGAGCCTAGTTCTTTCTTATAGGCTTCTTCCTTAACTCTTAAAATGTCTTCATTTTTTTTGTATTCTGTTTCTAACTTGTCAGCAATTTTCTCTTGACGAGCTAGTTCTCTTTTTTCAGCAGCTAAAATCGAAGCTTGTTTGTTCTTATTTGCTGTAAAAGCGTCTTCTCTTTGAGTGTTAGCTGCCTGTTCTTTAGTCTTACCTTCTTTAACAAGTGCAAGTAAAGCCTCAACAGTAGATATTTCTACGACCTCTTCAGAAGCGTCTTGTGCAGAAACAAAAGTGCTTAAGCCCAAAGAAAATGCTAATAAAAGTGGGAATATATATAAATTTCTCATTACACTTCTCCTTTGATGACTGGCATCATTAGCATGTCAGTAGGAGCAAGCTTTTTAGCCATCCTTATGCCGTTTCTAATTGGTTTTCTGTAGCTTCCAGGAAGATCATCCCAAGTGCTTGTTTCCTTATTCCATCTGCCACTTGATTGCTCATCTTTCGTTTGATAATACATACCGATTCTTCCAATGACTAATATATTTACAACCGTTCCATCGGCAAGAGTATCCTCATACGTGTCAATTTTTCTTCCGTATTCAGCCTCAATATTATAAGCCTCTAAAACCTGACGAACCTGCTCAGAAGCGGTTACCTTTGGTTTAGCTAGAGAAGATCTAACTAGATCAACTCTGTCTTGTCTTTCTTCTTTTCTAAAAGGAGTATCTAAGCCTATAAATGTTTCTAGACTTTCAAGCATTCTTTGAGCAAGAGGTGGTATCTGTCTTTGCATCACAACAACTTGAACAAGTTGCTCATCTAGCTTATCCATAAGATCTAGCTGTGCTTGGATTTGAATTCTTTTTTGCTTATTGTATAAAATAAGTCCTTCTACCTGTTTTGCAACAGCCTTCCACTCATTTACTATTTTATCTGCCTTTCTTTCGGTAGCATCAATATTTACTTGTGACACTGCAGATAGCTTTTGATTTTCTCTTCCCACTTCTAAGACACTTTCCATGTCCTGAGCATTCATAAAATTAGCAACAGAAACCAGAACAAATAAATGAACTAAATTAAACTTCATCATAATAATCTCCCTATGTGAACGACATATTAACAGTCAAAAAACATAAATAAAACATTTTGTTACGATATTCTAGTTATTTAAAAACTGTTAATGATTTTTAAATATACATATAAGCATTGAGCCTATTAACTATATGTTCTATTTCAAGTTAAAAAATAATCTTGGAGTCGTGGATTTATATTTTATATATTCCTCATTATGACCCCATTTCTTATCACCCATATCCTCAAGCATTCTTACACCACTTACATAAACTAATAAAAGATAAGTGAATATTGGTGATATTAAAGTTAAGTACTGCCATCCACTTAAGGATGAAATAGATATAACAGCAACACCTAACCATAGAAGAATCTCCCCAAGATAATTAGGATGCCTAGATTTAGCCCACAGGCCAGTTGTTATAAAGCTATCTTTATTAGCTTCTACAGATCTAAATTTAGATTTTTGTTTGTCTGCGATAATTTCAATAGCAAAGCCAAATATAAATATTGCTACTCCTAGATAAAAGAAGAGGTTAAGAACAATTCCACCTTCGGAAGAAATAGCTGTCAAGGCACACATTGAACACAATGAAACCCATAGACCTTGAAGTGTCCATGTCATAAAAAATCTTGATGCAGAAGGCTTGATAGTTCTGAATCTTTTATCCTCTCCATCTTTTTTAATTCTTAAAAATAAGAAAGTTCCAAGCCTTATAGCCCAGCTAGATATTAAAAGCACAATTACAATATTTCCAATATTCACTAATGTTGATTCATTTGATGAGCTCATCAAGGTAAACCAAATTACAGTTAGGTAAGTAATGCTTCCCATTAGGTCGTAAAATTTTTCAGTCTGAAAAACATAGGCTGGAATAAAAGCTATCCATTGAATTGCAAAAGCAATAAGGACTGCTTGAAGGACTAATGAGCTTCCTGATGCATTCGCTATAGCGATAGCTACAACAAAAACACTAAAAGAAATAATAATATTGATTAATGATTTCATTAACCGCCCCAACCACATGCTCTATTTTCATTCTGCTTATCTAGCCACTGCTTCAGTGGGCGATAATAATTCATTACAGATGTTCCGCTTAACTCTCTTGTACCAGTAATTTTTTCGAAAGAGTCTTGCCATGGGACGCTTTGACCCATAGCCATAGTAGCAATTATTTTTTCTCCAGCCTTGGCATTTCCATAGATAGAACATTCATGCAGCGGGCCAGAAAATCCTATTTCATTACATAAAGATTCATGGAACTGATACTGCATGATTCGTGCAAGATAATATCTAGTGTAAGGAGTGTTAGCTGGCACATGATATTTAGCACCTGGATCAAAATAGTCCTCAGACCTTTCAACAGGAGATGTGATTCCTTGATAAGACTCTCTCATATCCCACCAAGATTGGTTTAAATTATCCTCAGTGATGTCGCCGTTAAATACACCCGATCTCCACTTATCAAGCATTAATGCCCAAGGTATTACAACAACCCCCTCTAAAGCCTGCTTCATCAATAAACCTATTGCATCAGTTTTTGCATTTTCTGCCTCTGCCTCTGAGATAAAGCCAATCTTATTTAAATACTCTGGAGTGATCGATAGGGTTAATAAATCTCCAAATGCCTCATGGAAGCCATCATTAGCTCCTCCTTGAAATAAGGTTGGCAAGTGGTTGTAAGCTTGGTAGTAAAAAATATGCCCTAGCTCATGATGAATAGTTATAAAATCTTCTTCGTTTTTTTCTATACACATTTTAATTCTTAGGTCATTAGTTTCTGGATCAAGATTCCAAGCTGAAGCATGACACACCACACTTCTATCGACAGGCTTGATAAATAACGAGCGCTCCCAAAAGGAATCAGGTAGAGAATCAAATCCCATAGATAAAAAGAAGTTTTCTGCTAACTCAACCATGTTCTTTTCATTAATTTTTTTGTCTTCGATAATCTGGGTTACATCTACCGAGTTACTGCTAGCTTCTGTGTAAGCTATATCATAAATATTACTCCAAGACTGTCCCCACATATTTCCAAGTAAGTGAACTGGCAATGGGCCTTCTAAAGATACTTCCTCATCACCATATTTAGCATTAAGTTGACTTCTGACATGGCAATGTAGTGCTTCATATAAAGGCTTAACCTCTTCCCAAACTCTATCTGTCTCATCTAAAAATTTATCTGCTGGCATGTCGTACTTACTGAACCATAGGTCACTCAAGCCATCGAAGCCTAAATCTTGAGAGCCTTGATTACCAATTTCTACCATCCTCATATACATTGGCTTCATAGGTTTTCCAATTTCATGCCATCCCATCCATGCCTTTAATAGCTCATCTGGATCACGCGAAGCATCGATAATATTTTCAAAGGCCTCTAAATCCAGGCATGTCCCATCTTCATAGCAATGTTTTCCAGTTCCATACATAGCTTCAAGTTTTGTAGAAATCTGAGAAAGCTCTCCAGCCAAATCTTCATCAAAAGGTGGTGGCATTACGAATGAACTTTTTAAAAGTTCCAGCTTTCTTCTATCAGATACAGATACCTCTAAATTATTAAAAGTTGATGCCTTTCTCGATGTCTCTAAAGCTTCTAACGTATTTCTTTTTCCATAGTCAGCAACTACTTTTTGAGAATCATAAGTAATAAAATTTGATCCTATCCAATAAGCGGAGCTCGCTATTGGGCCCTCAATCTTATTCTCCTCTTCCACAGATGCTAGAAATAAATCTAGGTCATCTAATGACTGAGATTGTTCGCCACTTGGTGCGCAAGAAGTTACAATTGCACTAATGGCAATTAACATAAATAATTTTTTCATAGTTTTCCTCGATAACTATTCATAAAATAACATAAAAATATATTCAAAATGAAAATTTCAACTAATCAATTCAAAAATGGAACTAAGCTATTAATAGATAACTCGCCTTGCTCAATAATAGAGCATGAGTTTCATAAGCCTGGTAAAGGCCAAGCCGTTATGAGAGTGAAGTATAAAAACTTACTTACCGGAAATACTAACGATAAAACATTTAAGTCTGGTGAATCAGCTGAAACCGCTGATGTAGATCACAAAGATATGGAGTTTCTTTATACGGATGGTGAAAGCTGGCATTTTATGGACTCTGTTACGTTTGAGCAAATTGAAATTGGATCTTCTGAAATGGGCGATGCAAAAAAATGGCTTTCAGGTCAAGAGCCGTGTCAGATTGTTTTATGGAATGAACAGCCTATTCTTGTAGATCCTCCTGTGATAGTTGAACTTAAAATCACAAGCTCTGAGCCGGGTGTAAAAGGAGATACTGTTTCTGGTGCAACAAAACCTGCTGAATTGGAAACAGGCGTAATCGTGCAAGTGCCTTTATTTGTTAATGAAGGCGAAATAGTAAAAGTTGATACTAGAAATGCGAGTTATGTAGGAAGAGCAAAGTAATGATTGAAAGTATTAATTTAGAGATAGATAATTTTCTATCGCTAATACCAGATATCAGTAGAGAGCAAACTGAATCTATTAAAAAGAAATACTCATCCAATGTAACTGATGATTTATCCAAAGGGCACATAACTACAAACGCTTGCATGATTGCTGCCAGCGTTCTTAAAACTAATCCAAAAGAACTTGCAGCTAAGCTGGAGCAACAACTAACTCTTTTAAACAGATATGAAAAAGTAGAATCTGCTGGTCCTGGCTTTATTAATATAACCCTGAAAAGATCTGATTTTTTTTTAGCAGTTCAGTCAGCAAATATAAACCCTGAAAATTTTGGTACGTCTGAAAAGAATAAAGGTAAATCTATACAAATAGAGTTTGTCTCAGCAAATCCAACCGGACCTCTCCATGTTGGGCATGGGAGAGGCGCTGCTTACGGAGATGCTCTGTCAAGGATTTTAAAATCCTCTGGGTATAGAGTAGAGAAGGAATATTACATAAATGATGCTGGGAGACAGATAGATATTTTAACAGCTAGTGTTTTCATCAGAATATACCAAAAAGAATTTGAAGATTTCTTTCCTAAAAATGCATACAAAGGCTCTTATATATCTGAAATTGGTGATGCATATGCTTCAAAAAACAGTACCTTAAAAATTGATGCTTCATCATATATGAATGACCTTCCAGACGATGAAGAGAAAGAGATAGATGAAATTATTCTTAGGATTCAAAAGAGTCACGAGGAGCTATGGTCAAGTATTAAAGAATTTGCGCTTGAGGAAGTTCTCGACTCTATAAGAAAGGATCTTAAATCATTCAATGTATCATTCGATCATTGGTTTTATGAATCTACCCTTGGGAGTGTTTCTGATGAAAACTCACAAATTACCTCAGCAATTGACAAGCTAAAAAACAAACAACTAGCATATGAAGAAAATGGGGCGCTATGGCTAAATACAAACTCTACAGGAGACGATAAAAATAGAGTTCTTATAAGAGATGATGGCAGAGCCACGTATTTTGCTTCTGATATTGCCTATCACAAGGATAAGATAGATAGAGGTTTTGATAAATTGATTAACGTATGGGGTGCAGACCATCATGGATATATAAAAAGAATAGAAGCTTCAATGGAAGGACTTGGGTTTGATAAAGAACGATTGAATGTTCAGCTTGTTCAATTTGCAAATCTTTTTAAAGATGGGAAAAAAGTTAAGATGTCGACTAGGTCTGGGGAGTTCTTCTCATTGGGTGATCTGATAAATGAAATAGGGACCGATGCTGCAAGATTTTATTACCTTTCAAAACAAGCTGATCAACATTTAGATTTTGATATAAATCTAGCTAAATCAGATAGTAAAGAAAATATTTTTTATTACATACAGTATGCCCATGCAAGAATCTTTTCATTGCAGAAGAAGTATCTAGAAGATCATTCAGAAGAGCCCTCACATGCAGAGTCTATAGTAAGTGGTTCATATGCTTCGTGCGACAAATTGATACATGAGATTAATAAATATCCAGAGATAGTGTTAAGAGCATCAAGCTCACTTCAACCTCATATCATTATTTTTTATCTTAGAGATTTTGCTCAAGTATTTCATAGTTTTTATAATGACAATCATGTATTTAAAGAATCTGATGAAAATATTAAATCTATTATTTATACCTTAAATGCCGCTAAGAAAGTTATCTCAAATGGGCTTGGATTACTTGGAATAAAGCCTATGGATAAAATGTAATATCTATGAAAGATTTTGCAAATAGAGGGTCATCGAGCAGAAATATTAGAGCTCCTAAAAAAAATAAATTTAGGTCAAAAAAAAAGAGTATTCAGGTATTTACTCCAGTTACAATAATGTCTCTTATTTTCATCTCTGCTTCGTTAGTGTCTATTTCATTTCTATATTTTGAGACAGATATTAAAAGCGTTGAGCCAAGGATGAATACAAATAATATAACAATAGATTTTCCGACTTCGCTTATGAATGGGTCTGTTTTAATAGAGTCTGAGATAAATAATAATTTGTTGTCTTGTGAATATTTTGTCCAAATAGGTGCATATGGAAATAAAAAATATGCATATGAGGCAGAAAATACCCTAGAAAAAGTAGAGCTAATTTCAATCAATGAAATATATAGCAGTTCTAATCCTGGAAAGATTCTGTTTAGTGTTCTAAGTGGCCCCTATCCAAATAGATCAGCCGCCAATAATGCTAAAGAAAAAATTACAAAACAAGGCTTTGATCCTCAACTAAGAACTCTATGCAAAAAGAGCTAGAAAATAATTTAGAAATTGTTAATTCAAGTATTGAACTTGCATGTGATTCGTCTGGAATTAACTCTAAAGATATTCTATTAATAGCTGTTTCTAAGAGAAAGAGTTTAGATCATATTAAGTCAGTTATAAAAATTGGAGTTACAAACTTTGGTGAAAATTATTCCCAGGAGCTTCAAGAGAAATCAGAAGAGCTGGCTCATGAGAATATTTTCTGGCATTTTATTGGACCCATTCAATCTAATAAAATTAAGATAATCGCAAAGCATGCTCACTGGGTTCATTCATTAGATAGAGAAAGTGTTGTTGTAAAATTAAATGACCAATGCGGTGTTCTCAACAAGACTATAAACGGGCTTATACAAATTAATATATCTAATGAATCTTCAAAAAGTGGTATTGCTCCTGCTGAGATGGAAAATTTTGCTAAACTTGTTGAGGATTCGAAGAGTATTAACTTAAGAGGAATAATGGTTCTTCCAAAGCTAACAGATGATATTGAGGAAACTAAATCAATGATGAGGCTATCGAAAGACCTGCATGATAAATTAGTTAAGTTATATCCGCATGCCTCCTACCTCTCTATGGGCACTACATCAGACTTTCAAATGGCCATTAAATGTGGATCAAATATGCTTAGGATTGGCGAACTTATTTTTGGGAAAAGGTTATGAAAAAAATAGTATTTTATGGTGGTGGGAATATTGCTCAAGCTAATATAAAAGGTTTAATTTCTAGCGGAGTTAAGAAGCAAGATATTTTATACATAGATCGAAATATAAAAAATAAAGAAATACTAAATAAAATTGGTATTAAGGAATTTTCTTTAGAGAAAAAATTTGATGTTGAATTTTTTATTCTTGCTGTAAAACCAAAAGATGCACTAAGTGCATATGCTGAAATATGCATCAATTACAACAAGCCTAAAATAATCTCCTTAGTAGCAGGAATTAAATCTAAGAAATACCTATCAATAGCAAATAATGCAGAGTTGATAAGGGGCATGCCTAATACAGCAGCGGAATTCAATAAAGCAAATACTGCTCTTTTAAATATCTCATCTTCAAATGCATCATTTAAGAAAGCAAAAAATATCTTTTCAAAAGTTGGTATTATTTTAGAACTAGATAAAGAAAGTAAGATGGATGACTTCACCGGGTTGATAGGAAGCGGTCCTGCTTATTTCTTCTATTTACTTAAAGTTTATGAAAAAAGAATCCTAAAGATGTGTGATGGTGATATCAAGAAAACTAATGAGATAATAGGAAACCTTATCGAGGGCGTTAGCCTGTCATCAAGAAATAATTTGAGTATGGACGAGTTGATTGAAACAGTAGCTTCAAAAAAAGGAACTACCGAGGCTGGGATCAAGGAATTTAAATCTTTAAAAGTATTAAATTCTTTTGAAAAAGGTATTATTGCAGCAATAAAAAGATCAAAAGAGATATCAAATGAATCCTAATGTTACAGAACTTATAAATATAGCTATTGGCGTGGCAAGCTATGCATTTGTTATATTGTTCGTCTTTAATATATTAAAAGTAGATTACTTCAATCCAATCGTCAAAAGATTTATTGCTTTCTACAAGCCTATATCCAAAATTTCTATTTTTAGTAACCAGCTTTATATGATATTTATAATAGCCTCCTTCCTAAATTTTATTAGTCTGTACTTGATGTATTCAGGTCAGTATGACGAAGTTATTTTGGGCTTGATCGCTATTGCAGAAACAATAAATACTATTTTTAGAATAATATTTTTTGCTCTTATTGGATCTGTAATCTTGAGCTGGGTATCCCCTGGAAATAATCATCCGTTCTTCCAATTAGTAGAAGAGATATCTTCAAAGGCTTTAGAACCAATAAGAAGGTTTATTCCTGCTTTTGGCGGTCTTGATTTTTCACCATTAGTTGCCTTAATTTTAATAAGACAAATTGAGATCCTATTGGCTAGTTTTTTACGTTTTATAATATGAAAATAAAAACAGAATTAGTCCACTTTAAAGAAGGTATGGAGCTTACATCGGGCTCTAAGTTATCAATGTTTGATTTAATGGTTGAGACTTATGGCGAGCTTAATGAAGAAAAGTCTAATGGTATTTTAGTATGTCATGCTTTTTCTGGAAATCATCATGCTGCAGGTGTTAGTGAAAATGAAGACATTTCAGGCTGGTGGGATCAGTTAATTGGTCCAAGTAAAGCAATTGATACTGATAAATATTTTGTGGTTTGCTGTAATAACTTAGGCGGATGCTCTGGCTCAACAGGACCCACTAGCATCAATCCTGAAACAAATGAAAGCTACGGAAGAGATTTTCCTCTTGTCTCAGTCATTGACTGGGTAAATAGTCAAAAGATGCTTGCTGATTACCTGGGCATCGATAAATGGAAATTAGTAGCTGGAGGTAGCCTAGGCGGAATGCAAGCTCTTCAATGGGCTCTCTCTTTTCCTGATAGTCTAGAAAAATCTGGTATTTTTGCTGCTGCTGCACGATCAAGCACTCAAAATATAGCGATGAATGAAGTTGCTCGAGAGTCGATAAGAAAAGATGTAAATTTTTATGATGGCGACTATCTAAAACATGATGTTAAGCCCAAAGGCGGTCTGAAAACTGCGCGTATGCTTGGACATGTGACCTATCTTTCAGAGAAGCATATGGACTTAAAATTTGGAAGAAAATTTCAAGACATAACTTCAAAAGTTGGTGGAGATGTAGACTTTGAAGTTGAAAACTATTTGCAATACAAAGGAGAGAAATTTTCAAACTCCTTTGATGCAAATAGCTATATTCTAATGACGAAAGCAATGGATAGTTATGATGCGGCAAGTAGCTTTTCTGGGGACTTAGAAAAAGCTCTGGAATGTATAAAGGCTAAGCTTTTAATTATTGGCTTTGAAACGGATTGGCTTTACCCTCCAAAAAGAGGAAGGGAGATTCAGTTAGCAGCAATGAATGTAAATGTTTCTTGCTCCTATGTAACCCTTGATGGTGAGCAGGGCCATGACAGCTTTCTATTTGCCTCTTCGAGATATGAAAATATTATTAAAACGTTTATACAATCATGATGGCTATAGAAATATCAAAAATTATCAGGGATTGGGTTCCTTCTCAAAGCAAAGTTATTGATTTTGGTTGTGGTGATGGCTCTTTACTTAAAGATTTGATCGATACAAAAAATATTTGTGGTTATGGTGTGGAGATTGATCATCAAATGATTGCTCAATGCATTGAAAAAGGCATATCAGTAGTTGAAAAGGATATAGATGAAGGTATTCAAGATTTTGAATTATCTAATTTTGATATAGCAATCATGGCTAGCTCCATCCAATGTTTAAAAAATCCAAACATAGCAATGCGCCGAATGTTAAAACTTTCAAATAAATGCATAGTTACTCTTCCAAACTTTGGATATTGGAGATGTAGATTAGCTCTTTTGGCAGGGAAAATGCCTGTAACTCCGAGCCTTCCTTCAAGCTGGTATGAGACTGAGAACCTTCATCTTTGCACTATCAATGACTTTGAAGAGCTATGCTCTGATGCAGGTTTTATAATTGATGAAAGGATATTTCTTAATAGCTCAAATAAAAAAGGCTTGCTGGCTTCAGTAATGCCAAATATGTTTGCATCAGAAGGAGTGTACTTACTTGGAAGAAAATAGAAAAATTCTTCTTGCGACTTCTAATAAAGGCAAGTTAAAAGAGTTCAATGATATTTTTAATAACTATGAATTAATATCTCAATCCACATTAGATATTGAGGATGCTATTGAGGATGGTGCTACTTTTTTTGAAAATGCCTTAATCAAAGCAAGGCATGGATCAAGAAATTCTGGACTATTTTCAATTGCTGATGACTCTGGTCTCGTTGTGCCTGCATTAAACTTTGAGCCTGGTATCTATTCTGCTAGATATGCAAAAGATGGAGCGTCTGATCTAGAAAATAGGAACAAGATAATTGCAGAACTTAAAAATCTTAATCTTGAATCAGCTTCAGCTTATTATGTTTGTGTTCTAGTTGGGGTTCATTCGCCTGAGGATCCTATGCCAATATTTTCATTAGGCAAAATACATGGCAGAGTATCTGTTCATAGCTCTGGTGATGGAGGTTTTGGTTACGATAAAATATTCTATCCAGATGAACTTGATATTTCCATGGCATCTTTAGAGGTTGGGGTAAAAAATAAAATTAGCCATAGAGCAATTGCTGCTCAATTATTTTTAAAAGAACTTGATAAAGATAGATCCTAACAAATCACCTCTCTCACTTTATATTCATTTTCCTTGGTGTGAGAAAAAGTGTCCTTATTGTGATTTTAATATTGAAATAAATAAAAAGGATGGTGATGAGGAGCTCCTTCTGAAGGCCATTATTGAAGATCTAGATCAATCCTCACACTATATTAATGATAGAAAGTTTACCTCTGTTTATTTCGGAGGCGGCACACCTTCTCTTGTTTCGGTAAAAATTATCGAGCAACTAATTAATAAATTAAGAAACGAGGAGCTGTTAAAAGATGAATGTGAGATTAACTTTGAACTAAATCCAAAAGAAGTCACTAAAGACTACTTAAATGATCTTGTTACTGCAGGAATTAACAGAGTTTCAATTGGCATACAGAGTTTTGATCAAAAAACATTATCTAGTCTTGAGAGAAATCATAAATCTGAAGACTCATTTAATGCCATAAACCTTGCATCTAATATGAAGTCAATTGATACAACGATTGACCTTATATATGGAATCATGGATCAGAACCTAGACTCATTAACTAGCGATCTTAAGATTTTTTGTGACTATGATATTGACCATTTATCTTTGTACCAATTGACTATAGAGCCAAATACTATTTTTTATAAAAAGGAATTGCGTCTACCGTCTGAACAATTGGTTGAGTCAATGGAGCTTGAAGCAAAAAATATACTTAATAAAAATCAATTATTTCAATATGAGGTTTCATCTTGGGCTCGTAATGGAAGACAAAGTAAACACAATATGAATTATTGGATGTATGGGGATTACTTAGGTCTTGGTCCGGGAGCTCATGGCAAGATAACTACCAAGGACCTTATTAAGCGAATGGTTAAACTAAAAAAAGTAGCTTCTTATATTCTTGATCCATCGAAGACCGTAGATACAATTATTACGCCCGAAGGTTATGACTTAGACTTGGCAATGAATCTTTTGAGAGTTAAATCAGGCCTCTCTTTTGATGATATAAAAAATAATAATATTTATATTCAAGACAGCTTTAAAGACAAATTAGAAAGGGGTATTAAAGCAAGCCTTTTGGAGAGAGATGGATTAAAAGCAACTGATATGGGTTACAAGTTTTTAAATGACACTGTAAATATATTCAACTAAATTGTTTTAAGAGCAAAAGTGTATATGGCCCTACCCTCTTCTAAAGCTCTTTTCTGAAATTTTGTTAGTTCAGATTTTTCATAAATAGATGAATTTAGTTTTTGATACCCATTAGAAGCATTTATTGCCTCACCTATAGATTCAGCATAATTCTCCCAATCAGTAGACATGAATAAATTTCCATTTTTTTTAATAATTGGGTGAATGAGTTCCAAAAATTCTCCATTAAGCATTCTTCTTTTGTGATGTTTTAGTTTTGGCCATGGATCAGGACAAATAACCACGACATCATCAAAGATTGGACTTTTTATGTCTTCAAATAATAGCCTTATATCTCCGGAGGTAATTTTTATATTATTAATATCGTCTTTTATAACCTCACCTAAAAGATATCCAATGCCGGCTTGATATACCTCAGAACCAATGTACAAAGTATCGGGATTATTTCTAGCAAGCCTTAAGGTATTTTCACCATTACCGAAGCCTATCTCTAAGACTAATTTAGAGAAGCCTTCTTTGGAGGAGAGAATGTCTTGGTAGCTGGTAATCTCATAATCTGAAAGATGATTAAGATTATTTTCTTGGCTTTGGGTTATTCTGCCTCGCCTAGTAACAAAGGATGGAAGAAATTTATAACGCATTGAATTTTTGACTGCCTTAAGCAGCAGTGACCATAAACGCTTTTAGTTTTTTTAATGCACCACTTTCTATTTGACGAATTCTTTCAGCTGAAACATTATATTCATCAGCCAAATCATGCAGTGTGGCCTTGTCATCAGAAAGATATCTTCTTTGCAGAATATCTTTACTTCTATCATCAAGCATTTTTAAAGCTTCTGTCAGGCCGTCGTGATTTACCTCTTGGGCTTCGGCATTAGCGACTAATACTTCGGGATCATATCTCTTATCTTCAAGATATTGAGATGGTGACATCATATCTTCATCGTCATCCGAGGATGAGGGTCCATCAAAAGATGAGTCATTTGAAGATAGTCGGCTCTCCATATGCAAAACATCCTTAACTTCAACATTTAGATCTTTAGCTATTTTTTCAGCTTCTTCCTTGGTTAGCCATTCAAGTGTTTTCTTTTTACTTCTAAGATTAAAAAATAATTTTCTTTGAGCTTTTGTTGTGGCAATTTTAACCAATCTCCAGTTCTTAAGAATATATTCATGTATCTCTGCTTTTATCCAATGAACTGCAAATGAGACTACCTTCACACCCCTGTTAGGATCGTATTTATCAACTGCTTTCATTAAACCGACATTACCTTCTTGAATAATATCAGCCAAAGGAAGACCATAACCTTGGTAGGATCTTGCGATGTGGACTACAAATCTAAGGTGATGAATAACTAACATTCTTGCTGCTTCAAGATCATCTTCTTCATAAAGCCTTATAGCTAATTCTTGTTCTTGCTCTTTTGTTAAAATAGGAATTGCATGCACAGAGGACAGATAGGATTCTATATCCTTTCCTGGACTATTAAGCTGTGATGGCTGAAGCTGTGTTCCCATTTATATATACGTTTTATTTATAATTAACTATATTGTTAATTAATCTTATCAAGGAATTATACCAATTTTTTATAAAATTCGCTTATAAGTGGCATATATCTATCTTTTAAGTAGGTATTTCTGAACCCTACAAAGGATGGATTCAAGATAGTATCTTTTTTTGAATAGGCTAAATGCTCTCCTGAACTCATTTGACATACTCTTCCGCCTTTTCTGATGAGATATGCATGACCAGCTGCGATATCCCATTCACATGTAGGTCCAAACCTTGGATAAATATCAGCCTCATTGTCTGCTAGAGCACACAATTTCAAAGAACTGCCCTTCTCAACTACCTGATAAGAAACACCTTTTTTATTTAAGAACTCTAGGAAAGATTTGTCATGATCTGTCTGATGGTTCTTGCTCATGACCAATCTTATAGGGCCATCCTTATAAACCAGTTTTCCACCAACCATCTCTTTTGTCATCGAATGAGGTCCATAACGTCTGTGTTGAATAAACCAAGGAATTATTGCAAAAGGTCCTATAAAAAAGAACATTGCACCAAATCGATACATTCTTGTAGGGCGCTGGAAAAATGAACCTGACCAAATTTTTCCTGTTGCTGGGGCTCCAATAATGCCAAAAATTGGAACAGCATCTTCTATTAAAGCTATGTTTACGGTAAATTCTTTAGACTTATTAATAAATTCTCTAGTTCCGTCTAGTGGATCAACTAACCAATAAGGGCCTTTTGGATTTTCTTCTTCTTTATTAAATGTTT
>CAJXAZ010000008.1 GCA_913050015.1 uncultured Gammaproteobacteria bacterium | reverse complement strand
TGGAGAAGTCTTGAGCCATTCTTACCATGGCATCGTATACAGCACTATCACCGTGAGGGTGATACTTACCAATAACATCACCTACGACTCTGGCAGATTTTTTGTAAGGTTTGTTATATGAATTTTTAAGATCATACATAGCGTAGAGAATTCTTCTATGGACCGGCTTAAAACCATCTCTTATGTCTGGAAGAGCCCTGCCATGAATTACACTTAGAGCATAACTGAGATAAGACTGCTTGAGCTCATCTTCTATATTTACTGAAATTATTTCTTTTGCAAAATCACTCATATATTAGGTTTTTTTATGTAAAAAGATTATGGAAAATATGTCCTTAATTTAAGGAATATTTTAGCATAATTTATATATGAATTACTCTTTAAATTCAGATACTAAACCACCGATAGATTCTTTAGCATCTCCAAATAACATTCGGGTATTTTGCTTGAAAAATAAAGGATTTTGTACGCCAGCAAAACCAGATGACATAGATCTTTTAAGAACAAAAACTGTCTTAGCTTTATGAACTTCTATAATTGGCATTCCATAAATTGGACTTCCTGGCTCTTCGGTTGCTGATGGGTTAACAACATCATTAGCTCCTATAACAACAGCTACATCTACGGCATCCATTGTTGGATTAACATCATCAGGCTCAGCTAATACATCATAAGGGACGTTAGCCTCTGCCAATAATACATTCATATGGCCTGGCATTCTTCCGGCAACAGGATGTATTCCATACTTAACCTCTGTTCCATTAGCCTCAAGAAGCTCTCCTAGCTCTCTTACGACATGTTGAGCTTGAGCAACAGCCATTCCATAACCTGGGACAATTAAAACAGAGCTAGCGCTCTCTAAGATTAAATACGCATCTCCAACACTTATAGGACTAACTTCGCCCTGCTCTTCTGAAGTTGAGCTGCTTGATGAGCTTGCATAACCAACGAATAAGATATTAGTAATTGATCGATTCATCGCCTTAGCCATGATGATAGTCAAAATTAGGCCACTTGCTCCCACTAAAGAACCAGCAACTATTAGTACATTATTAAGCAGGAGAAGTCCTGCGAATGCTGCTGCAATTCCTGATAACGAATTTAACAAAGAAATTACAACCGGCATATCCCCTCCACCTATAGGCAATACAAAGCCTATTCCAGCAAGAAGAGTTAAAACAAGAAGAACTGTAAAGAAATCAAAATCTAATATCGGCATAACAGGCTGGACTATGCTGTATGTTAAGAAAATTAATGATGCATAAAAAACTGTTGTAAATATCTTTGTAATTATTGATGTTTTAGCTATTTTTATTTTCTCTGAAAGTTTGCCATACGCAATCAAACTTCCTGTAAAAGTAACTCCACCAATAAAGACTGTTACAACAATTAAGATATGTTGAAATAGGTTATCAGGAATAGAATTAAATTCCGACCATGCTATGAGGAATGTTGCCAGACCTCCGAAGCCATTAAATAATGCAACCATTTCAGGGATAGATGTCATCTTCACTTTAAGAGCTATTGACGAGCCAATTATTGCACCCAGAGCTATACCTATTAAAAGTACAAATGGATCAACTACTCCAATAACAGTGATGCCGACAGCGATGAACATTGCAAAAGCTGACAAGAAATTACCTTTAACTGCGGTATCTTCCTTGCCAAGCATCTTGATGCCAGTAATAAATAATATTGATGAGATTATGTAAACAATATTCTGTATAGCTGATATTTCACTAAAAAATTCCATAATTATTTCTTCTTAAACATTTTTAACATTCTGTTTGTTACTAAATAGCCGCCAAATACATTTATTGAAGCAAAAGTTACTGCGAAGAAAGCAATAACACCTTGAAGGTTGCTATTGGTTGAAAGCACCAAGGCGCCAACTAAAGCAATTCCAGAAATTGCATTTGCACCTGACATTAAAGGAGTGTGAAGCGTACTAGGAACCTTGGAGATCAGCTCTAGGCCTAGATAAATAGATAGTATTAAGACAAAACCTAGCAACATGTATGTTTCCATTATTGAAACCTCTCATTAAGTATTTTTCCATCAAAGGCAATCACACTGCTTTTAACAATTTCATCTTCGAAATCAAAGTTTATAGAACTAGTATCTTTGTCATAAAAGTCGCATATCCAATGATTAAAATTATTTGATAGGGCTAAAGAGGCGTGACCTGATACGCTTGAAGCTAAGTTAGAAACACCAATAATCTTTACACCATTTTTAATAACCACCTCATCAACTACTGATCCTTCTACATTTCCACCTGATTCAACAGCCATGTCAAAAATGACGCTTCCTGGTTTCATTTTATCAATTGTTTTGCTATCTATAAGTTGAGGTGCTGGTCTTCCAAAAAGCTGAGCTGTTGTTATAACGATATCTGATCTTGCGCAAACTTCTGACTGTAAATCTTTTTGTTTTATTATTTGTTCTGGGGTTAGTTCCTTCGCATATCCTTGATCTGTTTCCCCCGTTTCCCCTAAGTCTATTTTTACAAATTTAGCACCTAGTGAGTTAACCTGTTCTTCGACTACGTCTCTTGTATCAAATGCCTCTACTCTTGCACCCAGTCTTTTAGCAGTTGCGATTGCTTGAAGACCTGCAACACCAACTCCAATTATAAAAACCCTAGCAGGCTTAAGAGTTCCAGCTGCAGTCATCATCATAGGAAGCGCAGTGGATAGATGTCTTGAAGACTCAATAACAGCAGAGTAGCCAGCAAGGTTGGCCTGTGAACTTAGGACATCCATTTTTTGAGCCCTGGTTATTCTTGGAATAAATTCCATGCTAACTAAATTAATTTTATTTTCTGCACAGCAATTTATTAACTCTTGGTTAGAAAATGGATTAACCATGCCAAGTAAGGTTGCCCCTGATTTCATACTCTTAACTTCTTCACTAGATAAAGGTTGGTTGGAAATTACAAGATCTGAACTGGCAATACAATCCTCTCTACTAGATGACTTTAAACCAAGATTTTCAAAATCCATATCAGAAGTAAAAATACCCTCACCTATTCCATGCTCAAAAAAAACATCAGCACCTAAATCGATTAGTGC
Source organism: uncultured Gammaproteobacteria bacterium (assembly GCA_913050015.1). Taxonomy (GTDB): domain Bacteria; phylum Pseudomonadota; class Gammaproteobacteria; order Magnimaribacterales; family D2472; genus SCGC-AAA076-P13. The sequence continues at coordinate 27,327 of CAJXAZ010000008.1, read as the reverse complement.
TGAAATAGTATCAGGATGGATTGGTGATCTGAGGTCTTTCTGATCACTAGATTTTAGGGCTGAGATAATCACTTTTTTATTTGTATAGTTTATAAAGTTGTACTTGTAGTGAAGTAAATATTATTAGTTATTAAAAGTCAATAAAATCAATATAGCCCCTTAAAAGCTGGTTAATATGGATTCATATATGTAGTTTTACTACAAATAGGATTGGCTATTAAGTTGTATTTAAATTAATTTATTAAAGGTAAAATAACCCAATGAATATTGATCAACAAGAGGTTCAAAAGTTTGCAGAGCTAGCTGAGAAGTGGTGGGATAAGACAGGTGAGTTTAAACCTTTACATATTATCAACCCCTTAAGGGCTAATTATATTGCAGGCAAAGTAGATTTATCTGGAAAAAATCTACTTGATGTTGGTTGTGGTGGAGGAATTTTAGCCGAAGCTCTTCACGACTTTGGAGCCAATGTAACTGGTATAGATGCAGCAGGACCAGGAATAAAAATCGCTAAAATGCATGCAAAAGAAAACGATAAATCTATTACATATATTGAGATGACTGCAGAGCAGTTACTTGCCGATTCAGAAGAAAAGTTTGATGTTGTAACTTGCCTAGAAGTTTTGGAGCATGTTCCAGATCCGGAACTGCTAGTAAAGACATGTATAGATCTTTTAAAACCAAAAGGCCTTCTTTTTCTATCAACTATAAATAAAAATCCTAGATCATGGATTACTGCGATCGTAGGTGCTGAATATATTTTCAACATACTACCAAAAGGTACTCACGAATTTAATAAGTTTATCAAGCCATCTGCATTAGCTTCTTTTGTAAGAAATGGCGATGCTGAAATGATTGAAACAAAAGGTATGTTCTATAACCCCCTTACCCACAAAGCTAATTTAAATAATGATCTTGGTGTTAACTATATGATGTATGCAAGAAAGCCATAAAACAAAACTTGTATTATTTGATCTAGATGGCACGCTTGTTGATACTGCCTTAGATTTTATACATTCTTTAAATAATATTTTAAAGGCTAATAATAGAGATGAGCTTGATGGCAATGTTATTCGTTCAAATGTCTCTGAAGGTTCTGGAAAACTAGTAGAAATAGGTTTTAAGATATCTAGCAATGATCCTGATCTTGAAAAGTATCGTAAAGAGCTGTTAATTGAATATAAGAAAAACTTAACAAATAAATCAAAGCCGTTTAATGGCATAGAAGAGCTTATTAAGCACCTAGACTTTTGTGATATACCCTATGGAGTGGTAACAAATAAACCTTTGAAATATGCCAAGCCTTTAATTGAAAATTTTAGCATTTTTGATTCATCTAGAATTCTTATTTGTCCAGATCATGTTAAAAATATTAAACCTGATCCAGAGGGCATACTTCTTGCATGCTCTAATTTAAATATTAACCCTAGTGATTGTGTTTACATTGGAGATCATCCTGGGGATATAGAAGCTGGTATGAATGCAGGGACTAAAACGATTGGGTGTCTTTATGGATATTCATTACCTCAGAAATATAATAGAAATGAAACTATGTTTGTTGATCAAGCAAGTGAAATTATTTCATTGTTGGATTAATTATGAAATTGAATTTTGATTTTGAGAAAGGGTTTCTTGATAAAAAAAATATATTAGTAACAGGTGCATCAAAAGGCATAGGAAGAGAGATTGCACTTGGCCTTAGTGAATTTGGGGCCAACGTTATTCTTCATGGAAGAAGTGAAGATGCCTTAAATAAAATATACGATGAGATTGTTAAGAAATATAAAACTGATCCGATGATTGTAAAATGTGACTTAAATATTTTAGATGAAGATAAGTCCAAAGAACTGGCAGAAGTAATATCTAAAAATACATCCTGCTTGGATGGAATTATTAATAATGCCGCCATACTTGGAAAAATGTCCTCTATCACTGATTTTGATCTGAATACATGGCAAAAAGTTTTAAACACTAATTTAACAAGTTCATTTTTATTAGCCAAATATTTAAGCCCCTTGATGGAGAATTCTGAAAAGCCAAGAATTATATTTACATCATCTGGCGTTGCGACAAAAGGAAAGGCATTCTGGGGTGCTTATGCAATCTCTAAAGCTGCAGTTAAATCTTTATCAGAAATATTACAGGAGGAATTGGAACCTCTTTCAAAAATTAAAGTATTTAACTTTGATCCAGGAGCTACAAGAACATCTATGAGGGCATATGCCTATCCGGCTGAAGATCCCTCAGGCCTTAAAGACGCGTCATCTCTCCTGAATTATTATTTATGGTTTTTCTCTTCGGAAAGTGAAAATAAAGATATTAGATATATAGAATTTAATGCCTTTAACTCTTAAGACTTCTCCATAAGTAAAGGCATAGATATGTTTGATAAGGAGAGTAGTCCTCTCCGCTGAAAGTAACTGAATTAAAAAAATTACCTAAAGCCTTATTAATAGCTAAATCTCCTTTTAAAAAAACATTGCTGTCTTGAATATAAAACATTCTTATAATTCCAAGCGTCCATGGGCCTACTCCTTTAATACCTAAAAAAAGATTAGATAAATCTTCATCGGATAATTTCTTTAAAGAAGTCTTATCTAGTGACTGAATTTTCTTATCTAGAATAATTCCTTGGACATATGAAGCCTTAGGTGTCGATAAGCCTTGCTGCCTTAGTAAGTCCAAGGAAATATTATTGGGGGAGTTACTTAAAACAGTTTTCACTTTCAACCATATAGATTCTGCAGCCTTAACAGATACTTGCTGACCAATTATTGTCTTAATTAAAAAAAATTTTAGCGAAAGAGATTCATCAAGTCTTGATTCAATGGAAATAATATCTGCTGTTTGCATGAACTTGTGAAAGCTATCATGCTGCTTTTTTTTTGATATTTCTAATAGAAATGCGTGGGCTTTTTTAGCCTTAAGGATTTTTACCATAATTTTTCAATGCATCAATATCAGTTTCTTCTAATTCTTTAACTTTGCCCTTTTGTAGAGTTGATGGAAGAAAGATAGGACCAAACCTTGTTCTCTTTAGTCTGCTTACTTCAAGATCTAATGATTGAAATATTTTTCTTACTTCTCGATTCTTACCACTAACTAGACAAACGGAGAACCATTGATTGGTTCCATTTTTTTCACCTTCAACAACGTCTGTAAATTTATGAATTTGATCTTCAATCATTATCCCATTAAGCATTTGTTTCTTTTTCTCTAAGGTGAATTCTCCCCTCGCTCTAACCAAATACTCTCTATCCAATGTATTAGAAGGATGCATACAGTGATTTGCAAAACCCCCATCATTTGTAAAAAGCATCAGTCCAGAAGTATTTATATCCAAACGGCCAATTGATATCCAGTCCCTTTGATTGAAAGAGTTCGGCAAGTAATCGTAAACAATTGGTATATTTTTCTCTCTTGCTGAAGATGATAAAACACCCTCAGGCTTATTAAGCATTAAGACCTTAAGTATATCTGCCTTAACTCTTACAACTTTATTATCAAATTCAACAACATCTGTGTCTGAAACAGAAGAACCTATTTTAGCAACTTCGCCGTTAACTATTACCTTTCCTTGGTGAATGAGCGTTTCGCAAGAACGTCTTGATCCAATGCCTGCTTTAGCTAGGTATTTTTGTAATCTTTCTGACATTATCAGTAGCTATAAAAACTATATAACTTTAGAAAATAATTCATTGTCTTCTAAACGAATTGGCTCTGGAAGTTCAGGCAAGCTTGATAAACTTTTTATATTTAGGTCATCTAAAAATTCTTTTGTTGTAGTGTACAAAGCTGGTCTTCCAGGAACATCCTTAAAGCCTGAAACTTTAATCCAATTTCTTTCTAACAAAGATCTTATACCTTGAGTGCTAACACTTACTCCTCTTATATCTTCAATATCGCCTCTAGTGACTGGCTGTTTGTAGGCTATTATCGAAATTGTCTCCATTAACGCCTTAGATATTCTTGGAGCTCTTTCGTTCCAGAGATGGGTCAATGAAGGACTATATATTTCCTTTATTTGCAGCCTAAATCCTGAAGCAACCTCAACAACCTCTAGAGACGACTCATCATGCCTTTCTTCAAGCATATTAATAACTTGTTTAATTTCGGACAGCTCTGCATTTATTCCATCAGAATCTAGAAGACTCCTAATCTCTGATAGCCTTAAAGGTCTTCCAGCACCAAATAAAAGTGCCTCAACTGTATTAATCATTCGTGTATTCAATTTGCAACTCCTTTTCGAGATTTTAGGTATATCTCATTTGTTTTATTTTGAATTAGTTCAACATGCCCTTCTTTTGCAAGCTCTAAAGAGGCTAGAAATGTAACTACAACGCCAGGCCTGCCCTCTGACTTTCTTAAAGTTTTTGAAAAGCTAACGATATTTCGTTTTGATAATATTGCTAGGATTATTTGAATTCTTTCTTGCGTAGAAAGCTCCTCAAAATCAATCTGATGATTTGATGTTAAAACTGGTCTTGATTGAATCTCTTGGAAAATAGCCGCGAGCTCATCTTTAGTTATAGATATTTCTTCTTTATGTATTTTAAGCTGAGGAAGTCCAGCTGATGCAGTAAAGAAATCTCTATCAACTCTTGGCAGGATCGCAATATTCTCTGATGCAGTTTTAAATCTTTGGTATTCCTGAAGTCTATATATTAATGCTGATTTAGGATCTTCTTCCTCTTCGTCATGAATCTCTTGAGGAAGCATCATCCTTGATTTAATCTCAGCCAAGGTTGCAGCCATAACAAGATACTCTGCAGCTAGTTCAAACTGTAATACATCCATCAATTCAATATATTCAATATATTGATCTGTTATTTTAGATACATCTAATTCTAGAATATTGATATTTTCTTTTTTTATCAGGTATAGCAAAAGATCCATGGGCCCAGAAAATGTTTCTAAACATAGCTCTAGGGCGTTTGGAGGTATAAATAGATCTTCTGGCAGTTTTTCAAATGGCTGACCCATTACTGTCGGAAACTCTAATTGTATTTGTGTACTATTTTGCATGATAAACACTACATAGTGTAAGGTTTAGAAGCTATGAATACAACATGTAGTATATTTATTAAAACTCCAAATCATATAAACCAATCCCATAAAAGTAATCGATATTAATTTATATAGGCTATTTTATAGAATTTAATACAAAATCTTTTGCTTTCATTTAATATTATGATTCAAGAAGTTAAATAGACCTGGGAATATGAACTACCTAACAGACAATACAAGAATTATTGATAGACAAAAAGTCCCTGCTCCTTATGAGCTGATAAATAATTTACCGTTAAATGAGAAAATATCTAAGCTCGTTTATGGAACAAGAAATGAAATAAGTCAGATTCTTCATGATAAAGATGATCGAGTCCTTGTTGTTGTTGGCCCTTGTTCAATTCATGACCCTAAAAGTGCCATTGAATATGGAAAAAAACTCATAGAAGAGAATATTAAATTTAAAGATGATTTATTAATTGTGATGAGGGTTTACTTTGAGAAACCACGAACAACCGTTGGGTGGAAAGGACTAATAAATGATCCAGATCTTGATGAGACTTATAAAATATCAAAAGGTATTGAGATGGCAAGAAAGCTTTTGATAGACCTTGCTGAGATGGGACTTCCAGCAGGAACTGAGTTCTTAGATCCAATTTCTCCGCAATATATAACTGATGTTATTTCTTGGGGGGCTATAGGAGCAAGAACAGCTGAAAGCCAAATTCATAGAGAGCTTGCATCAGGACTATCTTGCCCAATAGGAATAAAAAATGGAACAGATGGAAGTTTGAAGGCTGCTATTGATGGTATACAGGCAGCAAATCATTCCCATGTTTTCCTTGGGGCAACGAAAGAAGCTGATATCGCCATGCTTAAGACTGCGGGCAATAATGATAGTCATATTATTTTAAGAGGTGGTAAAGAACCAAACTTTGACGTTGAGTCAGTTGAGACAACATTGACAGCTCTAAGAGAAGCTGAGATTAACGAATCAATAATGATTGATGCGAGTCATGGGAACAGTCAAAAGAAATTTAAACAACAAATCTCTGTAGTAGACTCCATATCTGATCAAATACGCTTAGGAAATAAAAATATTAATGGCGTGATGATTGAAAGTCATTTAGTTGAGGGTAATCAAGGTATTACTGATAATTTAACCTATGGTCAAAGTATTACCGATGCTTGTATTGGCTGGGAAGATACAGTGAAGTGCTTAGAAGCTTTAAGTGCAGCTGTCCAAACAAGGAGAGGAAAGTAATAGCTTGAAAGATTTAGGTACGTTATCTTTCTCAAAGGAAGTTGCTGAAACTCTTGGTCTTGAATCAGCGATTATTCTAGAGTTATATAAAACAAATAAAATTTTTAACTCAAGATCCATCGAAGATTTAATTGAATCTATAAAAATTGAAGCAGCGTTTCTTTCTAATGCTGCAATTGAAGAAAGTCTACAAAAACTAATAAAGTACAAATTTATTAATATAAATAATAATACCTCTTCATCTAATTACAGTATCAGGCTGCCAACTAAGAGTAATTTTGAAAGAATTAAAATTGATAACAATTGGCAGCCCTCAAAAGAAGCAATAGAAGTACTAAATATGAGCGATGTTTCAAATGAATTTTTTGAAAGAAAATTAATAGAGTTTAGGCTCTATTGGATTGAAAGAGGGCAGGATAGAAATAATTGGAATAGTACATATATAGATTACATAAGAAGGGAATGGGCTAAAGAGAAAAGCTCAAATAAAGGCCTCCCCTTCACTATCAATAATGAATGGGTTCCCAGTAATGATGTTTTTGATATATTGGAATTATCTGAAATATCTAAAGATTCTGCCTCAAAATATTTAAGAGAGTTTATACTGTATTGGGAAGAAAATGGTTCCGCTTTTACTACATGGAATTCAAAATTTATTGAGCATGTAAAAAGAAGGCATTTAGGAAGCCAAAACATTAATAATGAAGAAAATAAAAAACATTCTGAACCCGGAAAGTTTACAAAAGACTTTGCAGCAAGAAAAAGTGATAACTCCTGGGCATCAGAGATCAACCTCGACTAAAGTAGATTTTATAGAATCTATTGATAGTCTTTTCTTAAAGCTTGAGCTTGCTTATCACTTTCAGTTTTATAAAGTTTTTGGAACAGATGAAAGGCTAAATGAAGGTAAAAAGCTCTGGGCTACAAGTCTTAAAAACTTTTCATCAAAAACTATTTTAGAAGCTATAGAAAGCGTCATTGGATCTCAGTCCTACCTGCCCACCCTTACAGATATTCTCAAGGCTTGCTCAGAAATAGAGGGCGAAGATGGCTTTCCTTCTGTTGAAGAGGCATATATAGAAGCAAGAAAATCTTATGCTCCAAGAGAAAAGCTAAATTGGAGTCACCCTATAGTGTACTTTGCAGGCAAAAAAATTGGCTGGAATCTACTAAGCGATAAAGAAAGTAACCAGTTATTTTTTGCTTTCAAAAAGGTATATCTAAAATTTAAAGATCATGCGCTGAAGGGCAATGAATTTAAAATTGAAATTAAAGAAGAATTTGAAGACCTAACTCCGCTTAATAAAAAACTATTTGATGAGCTAAGAAAAAAACACAACATTTAATTAGATCTAATTAAATAAATGTTAGCACTGCTAACATTTAAAAAAATACTGTAGAATATACATATTATGACAAAAAATATTAGAGTTTCTTTATATATCTTAATTCCAATTATTTTTTGGATGCTTTCTGGTTTCTTTTTTACTGAAGAAAAAGATGAAATTATTGAAAATAAAAAATTATTTACTGTTAGCACATTTGTTAGTAATGCCATTTCATTTCAACCTTTGATAAAACTGAAGGCTACAACCGAATCAGAAGCTAGGGTAAACGTACAAGCCAAAACTTCAGGAGAGGTTGTTAAGATAGGTGCAAAACAAGGCCAGTTTGTAGAGAAAGATTCTGTCTTATGCAGTCTAGGTGTTGTTGAGCTAAATAGAACTGAGGTAAAGGCTCCTTTTTCTGGATATTTAGAACAAATAGTTAAGCCTGGAAATTTCCTTCAAAGAGGTCAATTATGCGCAACAATAATTCAACTTGATCCAATAACTTTTATTGCAGAACTTCCAGAATTTAAAATTAATAAAGTTAGGGTTGGTCAGAAAGTAATACTGAATCTTGTAACCGGAGAAACGGTTTATGGAGAATTGACATTTGTTTCTAAAAGCGCCTCACCCATGACTAGAACTTTCAAAGTTGAGTCACAAGTTATTAATACTGATGGGATTATAAGAGATGGGATCACTTCTGAAATGACCATACAGACGGATGAAATCTTTGCTCATAAAATTTCACCCTCAATTTTATTGCTTGATGATGATGGGAGGCTTGGTATTAGGTCAGTCATGAGCTCTATAGTTCAATTTCATGAGGTTGAGATTATTGAGGATTCTGAAGAGGGTCTATGGGTCAAGGGAATCCCAGATAATCTTGAGATAATTATTCAAGGGCAAGGCTTTGTAGAAAATGGACAGGAAGTTTTAACTAATACCTTATGACAAGAATTATAGACTTTGCTTTAGCTAAAGCAAAAACGACAATGATGATTGCTCTCATGCTCGTTGTTGCTGGATCATATGCACGACAAGAAATACCAATTGCAGCAAGTCCTAATATTCAACTACCCTTCATTTCTGTTTCTGTTTTCTTAGACGGCGCCTCACCAACTGATACATCAAGATTGATAGCAAGGCCTTTAGAAAATAGGCTAAAAACTGTTACTGGCATCAAAAGTATTAGATCTACAAGCTCACTTAGCTTTGCAAGAATATTTCTTGAGTTTGAAGTTGGTTTTGATATGGATCAAGCTCTAGTTGATATAAAACAAAGTGTTGAAGAGGTTAAGTATGAGCTTCCTCGTGAAGCTGAAGATCCTCAAATATCAGAATACAGTGAAGCAAGTTTTCCAATAATGAATATAAGCATTGTTGGAAGTAGCTCCATAAGACAAAAGGTTTTTTATGCAAAAGAGTTAAAAGATCAGGTAGAGGCCCTTGAAGAAATTCTTGGAGCAAATCTAAGTGGCGCTCCTGCAGAAGTTTTAGAAGGAATTATAAATAAGTCTAAAATGGAATCATATGAGGTAACACTTTCTGATATCTACTATTCAGTTGCAAATAATAATTTAATAATTCCAGGTGGGAAGCAAGACACTGGTAAGGGAAGTTTTAATATTGAAGTTCCAAGTGTTATTGAGACTGCTCAAGATGTCTACTCTATCCCTATCAAAGTTACTAAAGATGCAATTGTGACTCTTGGGGATATCGCTGATATCAAAAGAACATTTAAAGACTTCACTTCATATGCAAGAGTAAATGGTGAAGATGCTGTTACCTTAGAATTGACATTACGTGAAAGCGCAAATGCAATTAATGCCTCAAACTCTGTTCGTGAGATACTTGGAGAATTTGAGAAATCTCTCCCTGAAAATTTAAAAATTGTTGTAACTGACGATGATACTGTTTACGCAAGTTTGATGGTAAAAGAATTGAATGGAAATATTATAGCTGCTGTTATTTTAATAATGGTATTGGTCATAGCAAGTATGGGTATAAGAGTTTCTATGCTAGTTGGTTTATCTATCCCTTTTTGCTTCCTTTTTACTTATCTAACACTCTATTTGATTGGTGAGGAGGTTAATTTTTTAGTTATGATGGGCTTGCTTCTTGGTATGGGTATGCTCATAGATGGAGCAATTGTAATAACCGAATATGCTGATAAAAAAATAGCAGAAGGCCTTACAAGAAAAGAAGGTTATAAGCTTGCTTCAAAAAGAATGTTTTATCCGATTCTTGCTTCGACAGGAACAACAATGGCAGCATTTATACCAGTTATTTTTTGGCCTGGATTCACAGGTGAATTCATGCGGTACCTTCCCATAACAGTTTTTATAGTTTTATTTGCATCCCTCTTATATTCACTAATAATAATACCTGTTCTGGGAACATACTTAGGACAAAAAGAGTCTGCTCTAAACAAAGAAGAAGTTAGAGAATCATTTTTTATAAAACTTACCAACATCTATGGAAGAAGAATTGAGAAGTTTGTTAAGAACCCAGTTGAAACCTTTATTGCAGTTATGTCTGTTCTTCTCTTGATTATTATTAGTTACTCCTATTATGGCAAGGGAACTATTTATTTTGCTATTGTCGATCCCACCCAAGCAAGTATTAATATAAATGCAAGGGGAAACTATTCAGCCAAAGAGACTAAAGAAATAATCGAAATAGTTGAAGATAGATTCCTTGAGATTGAAGAGCTTAATAGTATTTACCTTAGAGCAGGAACAGAATGGTGGAATGGTGGCGCAGATAAGATTGGAGGTGGTTATGTAGAAGTAGTTCCATCATCAGAAAGGGATATCTCAGGCCTAGAAGTAATGGCCTTGCTAAAGAAATCGACTGAAAATCTTTCAGGCATTTTTGTTGAGATCAAGCCAGACCTCGGTGGCCCCTCTTTTGATAATCCAATTGAATTATCAATATATGGGAATACAGAACAAGATGTTAATGAAGCTATTGATGTAGTAGAAAATTATATGAGGAATGAAGTGAAAGGCTTAACAAATATATTTTCATCAAAATCATATCCATCTGTTGAGTGGAGTGTAGAGGTTGATAAACAAAAGGCTGCTCAGCTTGGCGTGAATGTTGGAGATGTTGGGGCTTTGGTTCAAATGTTAACAAACGGCTTTAAGGTTGGAGAATATAGACCGGATGATTCAAGAGATGAAGTGGAAATAAGAGCAAGATTTCCAAGCTCTGATAGAACCATTACTGGTATTAAAAATTTAAATGTAACAACTGCAAAAGGGTTAATCCCTGTTAGCTCATTTATAGATGTTGTCCCAAAAGAAAATAGGCAGACCGTAAGTAGAGAAAATGGTAGGTATTTTCAACAAATAGCTGCAGGCACTATTAATGAGTCTGAGGTAGCTGCGAAAGTTAAGGAGCTTGATAATTGGCTTAAAAATAAAGATTTGGGAATTGGGGTATCTTATGCATTTAGTGGCATGGCAGAGGAAACGGAGGATGTAAATCAATTTATGATTGTTGCAGGAATTTCAGCTATTTTTATAATGATGATAATGCTGTTAACTCAATTTAATAGTTTTTATCAGTCATTTATTATACTTTCATCAGTAACTATCTCCTTTATAGGGGTCCTTCTCGGTCTTTTAATTACAGGCAAGCCATTTAGCACAACAATGACAGGGCTATCAATTATTACATTAGCTGGAATTGTTGTTAATAATAATATTGTCTTAATTGATACTTTTAATAAGCTTAAAGAGGAATCTCCTCATCTTGAAAAATCAATACATATCATTAACGCATGTAAGCAGAGGCTTCGTCCAATACTACTGACATCACTAACAACTATTTTTGGCTTGATGCCATTAGCCATGGGTATAAGTTTGGATATCATCTCAAGAGATATTTTATTTGGAAGTAAAATTGTAGATTGGTGGTCTAATTTAGCTGTATCAATAGTTTTTGGTTTAGGCTTTAGTACGTTTATTACTCTAATTCTTACTCCGGCAGTTCTTGCATTACCTTATGCGCTAGGAAATGAATATAAAAAGTTTTTTAATAAAGCTAATTAATAAATTACAATAAAGTATGACCAGCACAAATAAAAAAATTGATTTCGAATCCTCTTTAAAACAGCTTGAATCTATAGTTCTGAAACTTGAGGATGAAAATATCAACCTAGAAGACTCAGTTAAATCTTTTGAAGAAGGTATTAACCTTGTTAAGGAATGTCAGAAGCAGCTTGAAGAAGCTGAGCTAAAGGTAAAGAAACTTTTAGATGATGGTTCTGCACAAGAATTAGACAATTCTTGATAGCTTATGCCTTTAGAATATTTATCTGAAGTTAAAGAGCTTGTAAGAACTAGAATATCTCTTGCAATAGAAAATACAAATCTAATTGAGGAATCTATGAGCTATTCCGCCTTAAGTAACAGCAAGATGATAAGAGCTGGCTTAGTTCATGCCTCATCAGAAATTAATGCAAACTTAACAAAAAATAGCACTATTACACTAGCCTCATCTGTTGAGTTAATGCACACATATTCTCTTATTCATGATGATCTTCCCTGTATGGATGATGATGATCTCAGAAGAGGTCAACCTTCAAACCATATTAAATATGGCGAAGCAAATGCTGTACTTGCTGGAGATGCCCTTCAAGCACTTGCATATGAAATTATCTGTGATGATGAGGATATGAAATCTGTAGAAAAGGTTCATGCCATAAAACTACTATCTAATTCTTGTGGTAAAACAGGAATGATATATGGCCAATACTTAGATATATTGCATGAAAATAATTTAGAAAATATTAATCAAGATATTTTAGAAGAAATTCATAATTTAAAAACAGGAAGGCTTATAGAGTGCTCTGTAATGCTCGGGCAAATTGGCAATGATTCAAACGAAAGTACGCAAGATGTGCTTAAGGAATTTGGTAAAAAAATAGGTTTAGCCTTTCAAATAACTGATGATATTCTTGATGTTACTGAAACTGAAGATGTATTGGGTAAAAATAATAATTCAGATATTAAGAATAACAAAGCAACCTACGTAGAGATTGTTGGACTGGATAATGCACTAAAAAGAGCTTCTGATTTAACTGATTCAGCTCTCTCCATCTTAGAGGAATCTGACTTAGACAATAAAGGCAATCTTGTAAGTCTTGCAAGATACATAATCAAAAGAAGTAATTAGATTGAAAATCTTTAAAGAAATACCCTCCAGCAAGCCTGTTACGCCTTTACTGGATAAGGTAAATTTCCCCTCAGATATTAGATCTTTCTCTATCTCTGAATTAGAAAATCTTTCAAATGAGGTACGAGAATTTTTACTTTACTCAGTTGGTAGGAGCGGCGGTCATTTGGGTGGCGGCCTTGGCGTAGTTGAGTTAACTGTTGCGCTTCATTACTTATTTAATACTCCTTATGATAATTTAGTTTGGGATGTGGGCCATCAGGCATATCCTCACAAAATTCTTACAGGCAGAAAAGATAGTATTGAAACTATTAGAAAAAAAGATGGCCTTGCACCCTTTCCGACAATTAAAGAAAGTGAATACGATGCTTTTGGAGTAGGTCATTCAAGCACATCAATAAGTGCTATTTTAGGCATGGCAATTGCTGCAAAAGAAAATTGTCCAGATAAAAAACATGTAGCCGTAATTGGAGATGGGGCCATAACAGCTGGAATGGCGTTTGAGGCTCTAAGCCATAGCGGGCATTTGAAGCCAAATATGTTGATTATCCTAAATGATAATGACATGTCTATTTCTGAAAATATTGGCGGGCTATCAAATTATTTTTCAAGAATTTGGGCCTCTAAGGTATATAAGGGAATTAAAAAAAGTGGAGCAAGTTTTCTAAAACCTCTTCCTCAAGCATACCACCTAGTAAGAAAGGTTGAGACGCAGATGAAGGCAATGGTTGCACCTGGGATAATTTTTGAAGAGCTTGGTTTGAATTACATAGGGCCAATTGATGGTCACAATATTAACGAAATGATAGATGTAATAGGGAATCTAAAAGATTTCGATGGTCCTCAATTTTTACATATTATTACTAAAAAAGGTGCGGGACTTGATGCTGCCGAAGAAGATAGAATTGAATTTCATGCTATAGGAAAAATAAATGCAATTAAATCTTCATCTGTATCTGGACCAAAATATCAGGATATATTTGGTGACTGGATTGTGGATATGGCGTCTAAAGATAAAGAGCTTGTAGCTATAACTCCAGCAATGAGAGAAGGTTCTGGCCTTGTTAAGTTTAGTAGAAAATTTCCTGATAGATATTTTGATGTAGCGATTGCTGAACAGCATTCTGTAACTTTTGCAGCAGGACTTGCACTTGAAGGCAAAAAACCAGTAGTGGCAATATATTCAACGTTTCTTCAGCGAGCATACGATCAACTTATTCATGATGTAGCAGTCCAAAATCTTGATATTACATTTGCCCTAGATAGAGCTGGTCTTGTCGGTGAGGATGGTCCTACTCATTCAGGCAATTATGATATTTCTTATTTAAGATGTATTCCGAATATTATATTAATGACGCCTGCTGATGAGGATGAGACAAGGAAGCTCCTAACAACTGCTTATGAATTTAAGGGACCTGCAGCAGTAAGATATCCTCGGGGTTCTGGCCCAAATAGTACTGTTGATCAAGACTTATCAAGTATAGAAATTGGCAAAGCAAGAATTATTAGAAAAGGTAAAAATAAAGTTATTTTCTTAAATTTTGGCTCGCTTTTGCACGAAGCTAAGATCGTTAGTGAAAAATTAAATCTAACTCTTATTGATATGCGCTTTGTTAAGCCTCTTGATAAAGAAGTTCTCAGAGAATACCTCTCTGACGCTAGTATGTTTGTATCTCTTGAGGACGGCTCTATAGCTGGAGGTGCGGGAAGTGCTGTTCAAGAGTTCTGTTCTGAAGAAAATATCTTAATTCAATCCAAACTATTCGGTATACCAGATAAATTTATCGAGCACTCTACTCGAGAAGAAATGATTAGGGAATGCGGTCTTAACGCTACCTCTTTAGAGGAAGCTATAAAGAGCTATTGTTAAGAAGCCTGCAGCTATGCCTGCTATAAGATCATCTAAAACTATACCAAAACCATTTTTTAAATTCTTGTCTATGTAGGATATTGGGAAAGGTTTTAAAATATCAAAAAATCTAAATAGAATGAATGTAATTATTGCTAAATTGATTGCTTCAACAGATTCAATATTAAAAGTACTTATTTTTGAGCTTATAAAAAGTGCTAGCCACATTCCAGCAAACTCATCTACAACAATAGATTTCTGATCTTTTTCAACTAAGCCTTTAGTGGCGAAATGACAAATAACTATTGATGCAGTCAATATTATGAATAAGAGAGAAAAGCTATTTTGTATCGAACTACTTGAAATTAGCCATATGCCAAGAGTTGCAAAAGAACCCCATGTTCCAGGACCAAAAGGTAATTTACCGACACCAAAGAGAGTGGCAATAAGATGAGATGGTTTTTTTAAATTAGGGAAATTATCCATTTGTAAAATGATCGAATCCGTTTATTTCAGTATCATAACCTTTATCTGAGATTAATCTAATTTCTTGAGTGTCAGTAATTAAGCCAATTTTAATAAAATGATCTAGATAATTTTCCTTACTTACTGTGAAGCATAAATCATAATCATCGCCAGCATTAATATCATTAATACTTCTGGTGTATGGAATTTTATCTATGTAAACTTCTGCTCCACAATTAGATGCTTCAATTATTTTTTTCATGTCAGCCAACAAGCCGTCTGATGTATCAATACATGCAGAAGCTATATCAATAAGTTCATTCCCAAGTAAAATTTTGGGAATTGGCCTTAAATAGTCCTGAATAAAATCTGATTCAAAATTTTTATCCCTCCAATCATCCAGACCTTTTGCTGCCCTGCCCACCTGAGAGCTAATACAAATGTAATCACCTACACGAGCTCCACTTCTCTTTAAAACCCTATTGGTATATGGAGACCCATAAACAATTACATTTATATTGAGCGGACCTTTGGTTAAGTCACCACCAATTAATGAAATCTGGAACTCATCTGCAATATCCTCCACTCCTCTAGAAAAATCTTGATACCAGTCCTTGTCCCCAATTGGTGATGTTAAGGAGATACTAAAAGCCCTAGGTTCACAGCCCATTGCCGCAAGATCACTTAGGGCCACAGCTATAGATCTATAAGCTATATCTTCTGGTTTTGCATCGGATGGGAAATGAACATCTGCAACAGAGGCATCTACAGAGGTTATAACAGGTTTGGAGAAATCGAATACAGCACAATCATCTCCAGGGGAGATAACTATGCCATTTTGTTTATAATATTTTGAGCCAATAGTCTGGAATAGGTCTATTAGCTCAAATTCAGAAGCCAAAGATTAACTTGGGTATCTTTCAAATAAGCCAGAAGCACCCATGCCGCCGCCGACGCACATAGTAACAACTCCAAATTGCTTATCTCTTCTAACTAACTCTCTTGTTATATGCCCTACACATCTTGAACCAGTCATTCCGAAAGGATGCCCTATTGAGATAGACCCTCCGTTAACGTTCAATTTATCCATTGATATTCCTAATGTATCTCTGCAATGAGCAACCTGAACTGCAAAAGCTTCATTCAGTTCCCATAAATCTATATCTTCCATAGACATGTTGTAGTTTTTAAGAAGTTTTGGAACTGAATAAACCGGGCCAATACCCATTTCATCTGGCTCACAACCCATTGTTGTAAATCCTCTAAAGTAAGCAACTGGCTTTAAGCCAAGTTCTATAGCTTTCTCTTCAGACATTATTAAATTTACCGATGCTCCATCCGATAACTGAGAAGAGTTACCTGCTGTTACAGTTCCATTTTCAGGATCAAAAACTGGTTTTAGACTTCCTAATGCTTCCATGGTAGTTCCAGGTCTATTGCACTCATCTTTATCTACGGTTACATCAACCTCTTTTGATTCGCCTGTTTCCTTGTTAGTCAAACGCATTTTTGTATCCATTGGAATAATCTCATCTGAGAAAATACCAGATTCCTGAGCTGCAGATGTTCTTTTTTGACTTTCGAAAGCAATTTCATCTTGAGTTTCACGAGAAACGTTATATCTTTTTGCAACGACTTCAGCTGTCATTCCCATTGGGTAATAAATACCAGGAGACTGTTCAGCCAGCTTTTCATTTACAAAATTATCTAAATTCATATTCATCATTGAAATAGTTTCAGCACCACCGGCAATTACAGTATCGTAACAACCTGCCATGATCTGGCCTGCTGCCATAGAAATAGACTGCATTCCAGAAGAACAATATCTATTTATAGTAGTTCCGCCTACTGACATAGGAAGATTAGATAAAACTGCTGCGTTTCTTGCAATGTTATGACCTTGCGCTCCCTCAGGATTTCCACAACCCATTATTATGTCCTCAACAGCTTCAGCTGGAAGATTTGGGTTTCTTTCTAGCAAGGCATTGATAATATGCGCAAGCATATCGTCTGGTCTTGTCATGTTAAAGCCACCACGATGAGATTTTGCAAGACCTGTTCTTACACTATCTACTATTACTACATTTTTCATGTTCTTTCCCTTAAAAAAAATTTACGTTATACATTCTAATCGATCTTACAATTGACTTAAAGCTTCTTATACCAATTCGGAATTATATCTATGCCAAGCTCTTCTGCTTTTTTAATCAGATAAGGGATGGTTATTGGGCTAAAAGGCAAGGCTACAAGAACTCCCAATCCCAAGCTTTTGAGTATCTGTGTGAGTTGATTATTTGCATATTGAATATCTATCTCAGATGCCTCTCCTTCAATATATTTAAAGTATATATCTAACATTTTTTTATTCTCGTCAGATTCTTCAAGAAAACTTTCTTTAATTTTTAATATATATTTTTGTAGTTTATTAGTATTCATTTATATTTAAATATTATGCTACATTTGAACCCATGAAGAAATCTGAAAGAGCTTTATTTGTATCTGAAACGCTAAATAAGATATATCCCACCACACCGATACCGCTAGATCATTCAAGTAATTTCACTTTGCTGGTTGCAGTATTACTTTCAGCACAATGTACTGATGAAAGAGTTAATAAGGTAACTCCTGAGTTATTTAAACTTGCATCAACCCCCTTTGATATGGCCAAGGTATCACAGGACATAATTTATAAAATTATTAAGCCATGTGGATTAGGGCCAAAAAAATCAAAAGCAATAAAGGAGCTATCCGTTATTCTTACAGATAAATATGATCAAGTAGTGCCTAGTAACTTCTTAGATTTAGAGAGGCTGCCTGGAGTTGGTCATAAGACGGCTTCTGTTGTCATGAGTCAGGGTTTTGGCATACCCGCCTTTGCAGTTGATACTCATATACACAGGCTGGCTCAAAGATGGGGTCTAACAGACGGGAAAAATGTAAAGAAAACAGAGGCTGATTTAAAGAAATTATTTCCAGAATCAACATGGAATAAACTCCATCTTCAGATTATCTTTTGGGGAAGAGAGTTCTGTCAGGCTCAGGCTTGCTATGGTCTGAAATGTAATATCTGTTCAACCTGTTACCCAAAAAGAATTAAACCTTTTATCCACAAAAAGCCTTAGATGATTTAAAATGTGCATTCTTCTTAAAATTTGACTACATTTGCTCTAGCGCAAGGACCAATATTTAATGAAATCTATATTTAAACTGAAAAAAACTTCTAAAAGCGATTCTATTTTTAGCAACACTGATTCAATCAAAAGTTATGACTCTGAGTTATGGGAATCATTTGAGAAAGAAGCAATTAGACAAGAAGATCATATTGAACTTATAGCATCTGAAAACTATGCCAGTACTAGAATATTAGAAGCCCAGGGCTCTCTGTTAACAAATAAATATGCTGAAGGCTACCCTTCCAAAAGATATTATGGTGGATGTGAGTATGTAGATATCGCAGAAGAGCTAGCAATTTCAAGAGCGAAAGAGCTTTTTAAAGCGGATTATGCAAACGTTCAGCCTCATTCTGGTTCATCTGCAAATGCTGCTGCATTCTTAGCGCTACTTGAACCAAACGATACTATTCTTGGGATGAGTCTAGATCATGGAGGACATTTAACTCATGGGGCCAAAGTAAATTTCTCAGGAAAGAATTACAACGGCATTCAATATGGTCTCCATCCAGAAACTCATGAAATTGATTATGATCAAGTTAGAGAATTAGCCCTAGAGCATAAGCCTAAATTAATAATTGCTGGTTTTTCAGCCTATTCAGGGATAATAGACTGGGAAAAATTTAGAGTAATTGCAGATGAGGTTGGTGCTTATTTTCTTGTTGATATGGCTCATGTTTCAGGCTTAGTTGCTGCAGGATTGTATCCATCACCAATACCCTTTGCCGATGTTGTAACTTCTACCACTCACAAAACTCTAAGAGGTCCTAGATCAGGAATCATTCTTGCAAGAAAAAATGAAGTTTTAGAAAAAAAATTGAACTCGGCTGTATTCCCTGGATCACAGGGAGGACCTTTAATGCATGTAATTGCAGCAAAAGCAGTTTGCTTTAAGGAAGCTCTCGAGCCTGAATTTAAAATATACATTGATCAGGTTATGAAGAACGCAAAAGTTATGTGCAAAACAATACTTTCCAGAGGTATTGATGTAGTAACTAGTGGGACTGAAAACCATATTATTTTAGTTGACCTTAGAAATAAAGATATTACTGGCAAGGCTTTAGAAAAAGCTCTAGGTGATGTGAACATAACAGTAAATAAGAATGCTGTTCCAAATGATCCACAATCGCCTTTTGTTACATCAGGAGTAAGGCTTGGAACGCCAGCAGTAACAACTAGAGGTTTTAAAGAAAAAGAGATTGAACTTCTTAGTAATTGGATATGTGATGTAATTGATAATATTGATGATGAATCAAAAAAGGCAGAAATTAAAAAAAATGTTATTAAGCTAACCGATCAGTATCCAGTCTATAATTTGTAGATGTACTGTCCATTCTGTCAAGCCGAAGATACTAAAGTTATTGACTCTAGACTAGTTGCCGATGGCTCACAAACCAGAAGAAGAAGATCTTGTGAAATTTGCCAATCTAGATTTACAACTTTTGAAACTGCTGATCTAGCCCTTCCTAGAGTAATTAAGAATAATGGTGAAAGACAGCCATTCAATGGCTCAAAGCTTAAAAGAGGCATGCTAAGAGCTCTTGAAAAGAGACCTTTATCATCTGAAGAAATTGATACTCTTTTTGGGAAAATATTAAATCAAATTAGAACAAGTGGTGTTCGTGAGATTAAATCTATTGAAGTTGGCGAAATAATGATGAATGCTCTTAAAACTGTTGATTCAGTTGCTTATGTAAGATTTGCCTCTGTTTATAGAGATTTTCAAGACATAAAAGATTTTTCAGCTGAAATTAATTCACTAAATAAAGAAAAGCCGTCTACTAAAAAATCAAAAAAATGAACGTTGAAGAATTGATGCAGAGAGCTATCTCTCTTGCTGATCCATATAAGTATAAAACCAAACCAAACCCAGTTGTCGGATGTTTAATTTTAAAAGATGGTCTTATAATTTCTGAGGGAGCTCACGAAGTATTCGGCTCAGATCATGCAGAAGTAAATGCTATTAGAAATGCAAAAAAGAATATGGATTCAAAGCTTGATTCATTCGAAGATTTAACTTTAATTTGTACCTTGGAGCCTTGCAATCATATAGGTAAAACAGGCGCCTGCACGGAAGCAATAATTGAATCAGGTATTAAAAAAGTTTTCATTGGCTGCATGGATCCCAATCCACTCGTAGCTGGGGAAGGTATAAAAAAGCTTATTAAAAATGGAATTAATGTCGAAGTTGGTTTCTGTGAAGAAGCAATTCAAGAACAAAATAAATTCTTTTTTTACAAGCATAACAACAACAAACCATTTATTACGTTAAAGATAGCTATCTCTAAAGATGGTAAATCACATAATCAAGATGGTAGCAGGGCTTGGATTACTTGCGAGGAGTCAAGACAAGATGTCCAATTGATTAGAGCAATGCATGATGCAATTTTGACTGGGGGGAATACAGTTCTAAAAGATAACCCGCTAATGAATGCAAGGGTAGATTTTCCTGTAAATCAACCAAAAAAAATTCTATTGACTAGCAAGGAAGGCTTGAATAATAATTTTTTTAAAGATGCTGAGGTTTTGATCATTAAAGAAAGAGATATTCATGTCATTATTGAAGATCTAAAACATTTAGATATCAATTCAATATTAGTTGAAGCAGGACCAAAACTAGCTAATTCATTTTTACTATCAGGCCTCGTTGATGAGTTAATAATCTATGAATCTCCAGAAAATTTTGGCCCAAATGGAGTTAGCTGGTTTGAGGAAGATAAAGCTGTTGAAAAACTAGGTTTTAATTTAGAATCCTCTTATAAAATTGAATCAGATATAAAAAAAATATATAAAAAATGTTAAAAGACAATATCAAAGACATCATAGAAGATGTAAAAAATGGAAAGATGGTTATTATTCTTGATGATGAATCTAGAGAGAACGAAGGTGATTTGGTATGTGCTGCTGATCTTATTACACCAGAGATAGTTAACTTTATGGCCTCAAAAGGAAAAGGGTTGATCTGCCTTCCAATGAGCGCCAACCTATGCAGCAAGTATGATCTTCAAATGATGACTCATAACAACAAAGCTGCCAATAGAACAGCTTTCACAGTCTCTATTGAAGCTGCTGAAGGTATTACAACAGGAATATCTGCGGCTGATAGAGCTCATACGATAAAAACAGCAGTAGATAATAAATCAGTGGCATCTGATATCGTTCAACCAGGGCATATCTTCCCATTGAAAGCCATGGATGGAGGAGTTTTAAGCAGAGCAGGACATACCGAAGCTGCCTGTGATCTTGCTAAGCTCGCAGGACTACAATCTGCAGGTGTAATATGTGAAATTATGAATGAAGATGGCACTATGGCTAGAAGAGATGATCTTATAAAATTTGGTGAAGAACACGGAATAAAAGTTGGAACAATTGCAGATTTAATTGATTATAGACTTTCTTCTGACTCGACTGTTGAGTCTGTGCATAACAGAAATATATCAAATGAATTTGGTGATTTTAATCTAATTGTTTGGAGAGATACCATTAATGATGAATATCATTATTCTTTAAGTAAAGGAGATTTATCTAAAGTTAAATCACCCCTTGTGCGTGTTCAGACTCAAAGCATACTCCAAGATACACTCGGAATAGAGGAGCTTGGTAAAAACTGGTCGATTAGAAAATCTATTGAAAGGATATCTAAGGAAGAAGCTGGTCTTTTCGTACTGATTAACCACAGAGATGCAAAAAGCTATTGGCTTAATATCCTGGAAGAGAAAGAGGTTGAACCTAAAACAAATAGAAGAGTTATTGGAGTTGGCTCGCAAATTCTAAGAGCACTAGATCTTAAAGAGATAACAGTTCTTGGAACTCCAACAAAATATAATGCTGTATCTGGATTCAATATAGAAATTACTGGATTTATTAATGAGTAAGATATTAATAGTTCATACGTCATGGTACGAAGAGTATATAAAAACTATGATTGATTCTGTTACCAACATACTTACTCCTAAATATGACATTGATCTTGCTTGCGCCCCAGGTGCAATAGAATTATCGGCTCTAGCTAAATACAAAATCTTGCAAGAAAAAAATTTATACGCTGGTGTTTTATTTCTAGGCATTGTTGTTAGGGGCGAGACAACTCATTATGAATTAGTTACAAATGAAACATTTAGGTCTATTGGAAATCTTGCATTAGATTTTTCCAATATCTCTGTGATAAACAATGTAATATGTGTGGAAAATAAAGATCAGTTGTTAAAAAGACTAACAACTAACACGGAAAATAATGCTAAAGCATTGATATCACTTATAAATGAAAAATCTATCTAATTTTAAGGTTGAAGTAAGAACAAGGGAATATCTTGTTCAGGCTATATTCCAATTATTTTTCAATGAAGAAGATGATGTGACTGATATTGTTGAGCAGTTCAAGGATGAGCATAAGACAAAAAAGGTAGATTTTTATTCATTTACCTCAGACCTTAAGTCAATCCAAAAAAATAAAGAAGAAATTCATAAGGTATTGATTGAGCTTGATGTAAAAGATACTAATTTAGATCTTATGGATAAATCTATCCTGTATTTTGCGCTCAATGAAATGATGTATGGCCAACTTGATAAGCCTGTAGTTATAGATGAAGCATTAAGACTGTCTAAAAAATTCTCAAACCCAGAATCATATAAATTTATAAATGCTAATTTAGATAAATTCCTAAAGTCTAAAAAGTAACCCTATCTTGTGATTGTTTGATCTCGAGAAGGTCCGGTCGAAATTATTGTAATAGAACATTCAATAAAATCTTCAATAAAATTGATATATTCTTGAGCTTTTATTGGGAGCTTTGAAAACTCTGTTACCCCTTCTGAAGATGACTCCCAGCCATCAAATGTTTTATAGACAGGTACATTATCTTCATAATCGACACATACCTCAATAGATTTAAATTCATCCATAACATCTAATTTTGTTAGGCATAAGTCTGTAACAGAATTAGTAAAAATAGCTTTCTTTAAAGCCACTAAATCAAGCCAGCCACACCTTCTAGGTCTTCCAGTGGTTGCACCAAATTCACGGCCTCTTTCAGCTAACATCTTGGCATTATCATCAAATAATTCAGTTAAAAAAGGACCCTCACCAACTCTAGTAGCATAGGCTTTAGAAATACCAATTATCTTATCAATGTGCTTAGGACCCAGACCTAGGCCGGTCGATACGCCTCCAGCTGTTGTATTGGACGATGTAACAAAAGGATATGTACCATGATCAATATCTAAAAGTGTTCCCTGCGCCCCTTCAAATAAAAGAGGTTTGTCTGCCTTAACCCATTGATATAAAAGATCTTGTGTATCGGTGCAGTATTTATCATAAAGATGCTTATACGAAAGAATCTCATTAATCATATCTTCAATGTTATGTGGCTCTTCATTATAAAGCTCGACTAACAAGCGATTATGATAGGAAACTAATAGTTCTATTTTGTCTCTTAATAGCTCTTCATTTCCAATATCTCCAAATCTTATGGCTCTTCTAGCAATCTTGTCTTCGTAAGCCGGACCAATTCCTCGACCTGTTGTTCCAATAGATTCTTTTTTATCTCTAACCTTATCGATACTTATATGACTTGGAAGAATCAAGGCACACGAAGAACTTACAAAGAACCTTTTATCAAAATTAATGCCCGCTTTCTCAAGACCTTTTATTTCTTTATCTAAAGCCTCCAATGAAAGGACGACCCCGTTTCCGATTAAGCAATTAACATTGGGATGCAAAATACCTGAAGGAGTTAAATGAAGAACTGTCTGATGGCCATTAACCTTAATTGTATGACCAGCATTATGACCACCTTGAAAGCGACACACTGCATGAACTTCTTCACTCAAGGCATCAACAATTTTGCCTTTTCCTTCATCACCCCATTGCAGGCCAAGTATCAAAGAATTTAAAGCCATTACTTATTTACCTAGTCAGAAATTTCTTTGTTGTTTAAGTACTTTAAGAAGTCTGAATTAGCATCAATAAGCATAATGTCTGATTTATTTTCAAATGTTTCAACATAGGCTTTCATACTTCTAGTGAACTCATAAAATTCTGGATTTTGAGAAAAGCCATCTGCATAAATTTTGGCTGATAAGGCATCTCCCTCTCCCCTTAGAAGCTCTGATGTTTTGTATGCCTCAGCAAGTATTACTACCTTATCTTTATCGGCCACCGCACGTATTTCTCTGGCTATCTCCTTTCCTTCAGATCGTAACTCTTCAGCAAGTCTATTTCTCTCAGTTCTCATTCTTTCGTATACTGAATTACTTAAGTTGGCAGGTAAATCAATTTTCTTAACCCTGAAATCTACGATTTCTATACCAAGATCAGTAACTGATTCATTTAAGACATTTAACATAATGCTCATCAACTCATCCCTTTCGCCTGAAACAAGTTCTTTAACAGTTCTTTTACCGAAGTTATTCTTAAGAACAAATTCTGATCTTTGAGCAAGTAGACTATTCAAGCTATTAAAGCTTCCATTGTTGGCTTTATAAAAAGTTAAAACATCAGAAATTCTATATTTAAGATATGAATCTACTAACAAATACTTACTTTCAACCGTAAGAATCCTATCTGGATCTTCATCAAGAGTTTGAATTCTTGAATCATATTTTTTAACTTCTTGGATAATTGGAAGTTTTAGTTGAAATCCGACAGGTATGTCTGTTTTAACAGCTTCACCGAATTGAAATACAATTGCTTGCTCTTTTTCGTTAACTATATAAAAACTATTTGCAGCTAAACCAATTATTAGCGCAGCAAAAACTAATAAAAAACTATTTTTACTCATCTGAATCTCCTTTTATACGCAACCCGTTAGATTTATATCTATTTATATCGATTTCATTTCCTTTACCCATCATCTGGTCTAAAGGCAACACCATTAAGTTATTTCCACTATCAATGTCGATCATTATCTTGGTAGTTCTTGATAAAACAGATTGCATTGCGTCTATATACATTCTATCTCTAGTAACCTTAGGTGCCTTCTCATACTCTTGCAATAACTGAGTAAATCTTCCAACCTCACCTTCGGCATTAGCAACAACTTCTAATTTGTAACCCTCTGCATTTCTAATCCTTGCTTGAGCCTGACCTCTAGCCTCAGGGACAATCGTTAATGCGTAACGTTCTGCTTCATTTTGTAATTTTTCTTTATCTTCTCTGGCAGCAACCACATCATCAAAAGAATCTTTTACAGCAGTAGGTGGATCAGTTTTCTCAATATTAACTTGCTGAACTAATAAACCTGTTCCATATGAATCTAGGATTGTTTGTAGTCTTGCTTGAACTTCTTGAGCTATATTTTCTCTACCAACAGTTAAAACAGAATCTAGAGTGTTATCACCCACGACGTGCCTAAGAGCACTTTCGATAGCATTTCTTAAACTAGCTTCAGGATCTTTAACGTTAAGAACAAAATCTTTAAGATTCGCAATTCTATATTGAGCTGAAACTGTAACATCTACTATATTTTCATCTTTTGTAAGCATGCTATTCGTCTGAGTGTATCTTCTAGTTAGTGAAACATTCTCTATGTACCTCTCATCAATCCCTGCAAGTCTAAAATTAAGACCCTCTTGTTGCTCTTCATGGAATTTACCAAGCCTTAATATAACTGCTCTTTCTGACGCATCTAGCTGATAGATGGACTGGGATGCATAAAAAATTAAGAATGCAAAAAATCCATATAGAAACATTCTAGTAGTTGGGATCTTAAAGTCACCTGATCCAGAGCCATTGCTACCAGATGGTGATTTCTTGCCTCCAAGAACTGCAGAGAATTTTTTTATAAGATCGTCGAAGTCAGGGGCATCATTTTTACCGCCCCAAGGGTCTTTGTCTTGATTATTCCAATTCACAATAATATTTCCTCGTAATTTCTTTTATTATAAACTCTATCTATGGACTAATCTTTATAATTAAAGAGAAGTTCCTAGTTTTTTTATATGTTCTTCAATTTTTTGACTTGAATCAATATTATATAAGTTAACTTCTTGCCAAGATCTTAACCAGGTAATCTGTCTTTTTGCTAATTGTCTTGTTGCAAATAGAGCTTTATTAGAAAAAGTTTCAAAATCATACTCTTGGTTTATAAATGCTATTGCTTGTTTGTAGTTTACTGATTTTCTAACCGGATGATCCTCGGCAATATTATATTTAGCTAATAGACTGTGCACCTCATCGACCAAGCCACTATTAATTATGGTCTTTAGACGCTCCTCTATTCTCTTATGCAGCAAGGCTCGATCATCCTCATAAATAGCAAACTGATGAACATCATATGTATCTTTAAGAGGTTTTTTTGTATTTAATTTAATGAAGGAACTATATGGCTTTCCAGATAGATCTGTTACCTCAAGAGCTCTTACAATTCTCTGCTCATCTAAAGGATTAATTTTTTTAGCATACTCATGATCTACTCTTTCTAAAAGAGAATATAAATATTCAATACCCTTGTTATCTTTAATATCCTTCAACTCAGCCCTATAAGAATCATTTCTTTGCGGCAAGTCATCTAATCCATCAAGCAGTGATTTGAAATACATCATTGACCCACCCACAAAAAGAGGCAATTTATTTTTTGCATGTATTTGAGTAATCAAATCTAGGGATTTATTTACAAAATCCGAAACAGTGAAGATGCTCGTTGGCTCTATACAGTCAATTAGGTGATGGGGGTGTTGTTTTAATGTTTCTTTAGAGGGTTTGGCTGATCCAACATCGCAACCTTTGTAGACCATCACAGAATCAACGCTTATTATCTCTACCGAGGTATGCTTTGATATATTTATGGCAAGTTCAGTTTTACCGGAAGCTGTGGCTCCAAGTAGAAAAGCAATTGGCTTTTTTAAGGTATTTATTTTAAAGAGCTTCTTCGTTTGTTTCGCCAGTTCTTATTCTTATAACTTCTTCAATGGGTGTTATAAAAATCTTGCCGTCTCCTATTTTTCCAGATGATGCAACTTCAATAATAGCTGTTTTTACTTGTTCAACAAGATCATCTGAAATCGCAATCTCTATCTTAATTTTTGGAAGAAAATCGATAGTATATTCAGCGCCTCTAT